>JAYVGC010000030.1:0-35711 GCA_043772535.1 Flavobacterium sp.
GCCCAGCCTGGCATTGTATTTAATTCTAGCGCAAAAATAGTTGCATTATCAATCAGTTCATTACTAACTATTTCACATTTTATACTGTCCCAAGCCCAAATTGTGGCGTTACCTAGCGGTGGCTGTCCGTCTTGGGTTGGTAAATATTTTTCGACCTCAGGTAAAATAATCGGTAAATGCTGTGCAGCAATCATTTGGGGCAGTCCGTTTACATAATACACCGGAAAAGGTTCGCCCCAATACCGTTGTCTTGAAAAAACAGCATCGCGCAAGCGGTAATTGATTTTTCCGTGACCTTGATTCATGTTTTCTAATTCTGAAATTACTTTAGCAGTGGCTTCTTTATATGGTAGTCCATTTAAAAAATCGGAATTTGAAATCACAAAACCTGTTTTATCAACATAGGCATAATCTATTCCGCCCTGTAGTTGACCGTTTGATTGTGGCATAGGTAGATTAAAAATATTTTTAATTGGCAAATTAAAATGAGTTGCAAAAGCAAAGTCGCGTTCGTCACCGCAAGGTACTGCCATGACTGCCCCTGTTCCATAGCCCGCCAAAACGTAATCGCCAATCCAAACCGGAATTGCTTCTTTAGTAAAAGGATGCACGGCATAGGCACCCGTAAAAACACCCGAAATGGTTTTTACGTCGGCCATTCGTTCGCGTTCGGATCGTTTTGAGGTAGTTTTGATGTAATTTGTTACATTCTCTAAGCAATCGGGTGTAGTAATTTTAAGAACTAAATCTTGTTCAGGCGCTAACGTTAAAAATGTAGCTCCAAAAATGGTGTCTGGTCGGGTTGTAAACACCTCAATAATAAAATTTTCTGATGAATTTTTATGTACCACTGTAAATTTAATACTTGCTCCAATACTTTTACCAATCCAATTTCGTTGACTTTCTTTGATGCTTTCACTCCAATCGATAGTATCCAAGCCTTGCAAAAGTCGTTCGGCATAAGCAGAAATGCGCATACTCCATTGCGTCATTTTTTTACGAATAACTTGATGCCCGCCTCGTTCAGAAACGCCGCTCACAATTTCATCGTTTGCCAAAACAGTACCTAAGCCGGGACACCAGTTTACTTCTGTTTCGGCCAAATACGTCAAACGGTATTGCAAAAGTATTTTTTGTTGAATTTCATCTGAAAACGAATTCCAATCGTGGGCAGAAAATGAACTTATAGCATCATCGCAAACAGCATGCACATTAGTATTACCGTTGGCTTCAAAAATTATAATTAAGGTCGAAATATTTTCTGCTTTATCAGTAATTTTATTATACCACGAGTTGAATAATTGAATAAAAATCCATTGTGTGTGTTTATAATAATCAGAATTTGAAGTGCGAACCTCTCTGTTCCAATCAAAAGAAAATCCTATTTTATCTAGCTGCTTTCTGTAACGTGCAATATTTTCGCGAGTTGTTTTTTCAGGATGCTGTCCTGTTTGAATAGCATATTGTTCGGCGGGCAAACCAAACGAGTCGTATCC
Organism: Flavobacterium sp.; assembly: GCA_043772535.1. Lineage (GTDB taxonomy): Bacteria > Bacteroidota > Bacteroidia > Flavobacteriales > Flavobacteriaceae > Flavobacterium. The sequence continues at coordinate 1,497 of JAYVGC010000030.1, forward strand.
TTGCGGATGCAAAACATTAAACCCTTTGTGTCGCTTATAACGAGCCACAATATCAGATGCAATATAGCCCAACGGATGCCCTACATGCAAGCCTGCGCCCGATGGATAAGGAAACATGTCTAAAACATAATATTTTGGTTTGATGGAATTATTGGTAGCTGCAAAAGTTTGATTATCGAACCAATATTTTTGCCAAGTTTCTTCAATTTCGTTTGGATTATATCTCATTATTATTGTGTTTAACTCTTGCAAAATTGATAACTCGCAAAGGTTCAAAAAATTATTAAGCGACAAATTTACGTTTATTGTGCTAAAATTAAAACTTTAAACGTTAGAAAGTGTGATTAAACAAATTGTTTGTTATTTTTGCAAGTAAAATTATAATCCTATGGCTTCTTCTTTCGATAAATTTCAAAAACGCAGGTTAATATCTTCCTATTTTTCAGTAGTGCTAAGTGTTTTTTTGGTGCTTTTTATGCTGGGCATGTTGGGTTTATTTATCATCAACTCAAAACGATTATCAGATAATTTTAAAGAAGATATTGTAATGACCGTTTTTTTTAAGAACGAAGCTAACGATAGTGTTTTTAAAGCCTTTGCAACGAGTATTAAAAAAACCAAGTTTGCCAAAGATTGCAAATATGTTTCAAAAGAACAAGCTGCCAAAGACCACAAAGATATTGTTGGCGATAATTTCATGGAGTTTTTGGGTGGCAATCCATTGCAAAATTCGTTCGATATTCACCTTAAAGCCGATTATGTAACCAATCCAGGATTTTATAAAGTAGAAGGACAAATTCGCGCCAATCCAATGGTAGCTGATATCGTTTATGATAAGCAACTAATTACCCTAGTAAACGATAACGTAAAAAAAATAAGCATGTGGGTACTAATTATAAGCGGTATATTTGCATTCATAGCAGTTTTGTTAATAAACAGTTCATTGCGATTATCTATTTATGCCAACCGATTTATAATAAAAACGATGCAAATGGTAGGAGCAACAAAAGCATTTATAAGAAAACCATTTGTACGTCGAAGCATTGTTTTGGGACTTATAGGATCACTTTTGGCTATTTTATCCCTTATTGGAGTTTTGCTATACATTAATAATAACTATCCAAGTCTCGAAATTTTTAAAGACCAATTACCAACAATTTTGGTGTTATGTGGCGTGCTGGTTGTTGGTGCACTAATAACGTGGTTAAGCACTCATTTTGCAACACAACGTTTTTTAAATTTACGAACCGACGATTTATATTAAAATCATGTCTAAAAAAATAATAACCTTTTATTAAATTTAATTTTTTGGGCGTTCCCCAAGGGTCGGGTCTTCCGCTGCAATCTTTTTTAAAGCAAAAAAAGCTTTAAAAAAGGATTTTCACTACAACCCCTAACGCAACATATCGTCAAACAAATTTAAAAATATTTGAAAAATTATGAAAAATAACAATAACAATCAAAAACCTGAATTTTTATTTACAAAAATCAATTATACAATTTTACTTATTGGTTTAGGTGTAATTCTTCTTGGTTTTACATTAATGTCAGGCGGAGGAAATGAAAATCCAGCAGTTTTTAATGAAGCTGTATTTAGTATCCAACGAATTAGAGTTGCTCCAACAGTAGTATTACTAGGCTTTGGAATTACTATTTATTCGATATTTAAAAAAAGCAAATAGCAACCAACTACTTCATACCACCACTTACCGATTAGTCATAAAATGAATTATATTCAAGCCATCATTCTTGCAATAATAGAAGGAATTACCGAGTTTTTACCCATTTCATCAACTGGACACATGATTATTGCAAGTTCATTTTTTGGAATTGCACACAACGATTTTACCAAACTATTTACAATTGTAATTCAATTAGGTACAATTTTATCGGTCGTAGTTTTATACTTTAAACGATTTTTTCAAACCATCGATTTTTATTTAAAACTACTCGTAGCTTTTATTCCTGCTGTTCTTTTTGGATTATTATTTGCAAAAAAAATCGATGTACTACTAGAAAATCCGGTAACAGTAGCAATTTCTTTATTAGTTGGTGGACTAATTTTATTGAAAGTCGACGACTGGTTTTCAACAGAAAACAGTGCTACTCAAACAGAAGCAATTTCGTATGCAACCGCCTTTAAAATCGGAATGTTTCAATGCTTAGCAATGATTCCAGGAGTTTCAAGAAGCGGTGCAAGCATTGTAGGAGGCATGACACAAAAATTATCACGCAAAACAGCTGCCGAATTTTCGTTTTTTTTAGCTGTTCCAACCATGTTAGGTGCCACAATTAAAAAATGTTATGATTATTATAAACATGGATTTATTTTGACTTCAGAGCAAATAAACTTTTTGGTAATTGGCAATATTATTGGCTTTATAGTAGCATTAATTGCTATCAAAACTTTTATTGGATACCTAAGCAAAAATGGATTTAAGATATTTGGCTATTACAGAATAATAGTTGGAATTGTACTTTTACTGATTCACTTTTTTGTGCAAAAACTCAATATACTTTAATGACAGCGACAGCAGAAGACTTTTTGACAGGGCAAGTACTTTTAATTAATAAACCTTTAACTTGGAGTTCTTTTCAAGCGGTAAATAAATTAAAGTATATTTTGAAAAGAAAATTTAATCTTGCAAAAAACTTCAAAATCGGTCATGCCGGAACCCTAGATCCATTAGCAACCGGATTATTAATTATTTGTACCGGAAAATTTACCAAGCGAATAACAGAAATTCAGTCACAAACTAAGGAGTATACGGGCACAATTACCGTTGGCGCTACTACTCCGTCTTATGATTTAGAAACTGAAGTTGATTTTATATTTCCGATATCGCATATCAATGAACCCTTAATTTTAGAAACTACCAATCAATTTTTAGGCGAGATAATGCAACAACCACCTATTTTTTCAGCAATTAAAAAAGAGGGCAAAAGACTATATGAACACGCTCGTGCTGGCGAAAACGTTGAAATTGCATTTAGAAAAACTACTATCTATGAATTTGAAATTACCAAAATAGCACTTCCTGAAATCGATTTTAGAGTGACGTGTAGCAAAGGTACCTACATTCGCTCACTAGCTTTCGATTTTGGAAAAGCATTACAATCGGGTGCTTATTTAAGCAAATTATGTAGAACAAAAATCGGACCGTACACGGTTAACGATGCCTTATCGCCCGAACAATTTGAACAATTATATCAAAGTTAGTTTTAAAATTATTGTTAAATTGGTTCAAAAATAAATTTTAAACGTTTTTTAAATTAATTATTTCTTGCTCAGTAAGTGGCCGCCAATTTCCTCGAGGTAAATTCTTTTTTGTTAAACCAGAAAAGGCAACACGGTCAATTTTGATAACCGAATATTTAAAACTTTCAAATATAGCACGAACTACTTTTACATTTGGAGTTCTCAATTTTAAACCAATTTCAGTTTTTGGCTCGTTCTCAACATAGCTTATTTCGTCTACAAAAAGTCGATGACCATCAAGTGTAACACCCGACGAAATTTTTTCTAAATCTTCGTATTTCAAATTTTTATCTAAACTTACTTGATAAATTTTTGTCGATTTTTGGTTAGGAAGACTAAATTTTCTAATCATATCAGTATCGTTCGTAAATACTAAAAGACCAGTGGTATTCTTGTCCATCCGTCCGATTGGTTGCATCTTAGTTTTGGAGGCACCTCGAATTAATTCCGCAACATTTCTATAATCTTGGTCTTCTTCGTTAGATGTAGTAAAGTTTTTGGGCTTGTTGAGAACAAAATATTCTTTGGGTTCAGGCATTAATGTAGCTCCATCAAAATTTACCACATCGCCAGGTTTTACTCGGTAACCCATTTCGATTATTGGAATTCCGTTTACTTTTACATTACCAGATTGAATATAAATATCAGCATCTCGTCGTGAGCAAACTCCCGAGTTAGAAATATATTTATTCAATCGAATATCATCGGTTTTTAACGGTTTAGGAGTGTTTGGCGATGCTTTTTTGGGTGTTACTTTCTTAGTTTGCGATCTTTTTGCCATTGCTGGCTTAGGCTTTGCAGAGGTAATTTTTCTGTCTCCCGATGGTTTGCTAGCGCTAGATCGTTTATTATTATTTGGTGTGCTCATTTTGTAAACTTTTTTGCAAAGGTACTCATTTCAAACGATTAATTCAATTTTGATTGGTTTTGCTTTGGTTAAAAATAAAATTTATTAAAAATTTTCGGCAATCACGTTAAATTTATTATTTAAAAGTGCCTTTAAGACTGAAGGGTTGCCATTTGTATAAAAAACTTGCGAACTTAAACTTAACGCATGTCTACTGCCAATTTGCGATAATAATAAGTGGTTTGTCTGTTTTGCTACTGCTTCACCCGAATCAATTATATGTATATTCATGGGTAAAATTCGCCTTATTTCTGGCAGTAAATAGGGATAATGGCTGCATCCAAGTACTAAAAAATCAATATTTTCGGCAATCATTGGGTTGAGGTATTGTCTTAATAAATTTTTTATTTTTGCCGATTTTAAATCCCCGTTTTCAATAAGTTGTACTAAGCCGTGTCCAATTTGTTCAATTATTGTAACGTCACTAAATTTTGCAACATTTTCATGAAAAAGGGAACTGTTTAGCGTGCCTTGTGTGGCTAATATTCCAATTTTTTGAGTTTTAGAATTTACTGCGGCTGGTTTTATGGCAGGTTCAATGCCTATAAAAGGCACATTATATTTTGCTCTTAATTCTGCAATTGCATTAGTTGTTGCTGTGTTACAAGCTACTACTATTAACTTGCATTTTTTTTGTAATAAAAACTCGGTATTTTTAAAGCACAGCTTAATAATTTCTTCTTTTGATTTCTGTCCGTACGGAGCATTTTTACTGTCTGCAAGATATATACAATTTTCATTTGGTAGTAAATTATTGATTTCTCTCCAAATGGAGGTGCCGCCAATACCTGAATCAAAAAGACCGATAGGGTTATTATTTTGCATATGGCGTACGTTGCTGTTTAGTTGTTTTTTGTTAAAAAATAATAGCTATTTTTATAAGATGTACTTAGGCGACCTATCTTTTTATAGACAGTTTCTATTTCAAAGGTAAAAAAAAACTGCTTCAAATAATGAAACAGTTTTTCTTTTTTATATTTCCAAATATTAAAAGCCTAAATCTTTTTTGACATCAGCTGTTAAATCTGGGCCTTCTGCTAACAAAAGTTGTGCTGCATTTAAAACATATTGAAACCCTTTAAGTTTGCCAATCTTTTTAATAGAAGCCAATACCTTTTCGTTTAACGGATTCATCAGATCTGCTTCTTTTTTTTGCAATTCTTTTTGCGCATTTTCTTGATAATCGCTAATTCTTTTTGCCATATCTTGAACTTCTGCTTGGCGTTTTTGATTTTCAGCATCACCAGCGGTAGCTGCTTCTTTATCATATTTGGCAATTTTGGCTTGGTATTCGTCTACCATTGTTTTGTATTCGGCGCTGTAGGTTTCCCCTAATTTTTTTAATTGTGCTTGTGCATCAATAACCGCTGGCATTTTGGTAAGTACTTCTTGAATATTTACATGTGCCGTTTTTGCCTGAGCATTTGCTGTTTGAAATCCTACTAAAGCTATAGCTGCGATTAAAAAAGTTTTGAATTGTTTCATCGTGGTTTAAATTAAATGTGGTTTAAAAATTATTTGTTAGTGTTTATTATTTTTTGTTTTGTTCTCTAGCTATTTTGGCGGCTTCGCGATCTGCAAGATTTTTTAATCTTTTATCTTCTGCAATTTTTTTTCGTTCGTCAAGAAGCTGCTGTCTTTCTTGAATGGTTTTTTTTCTTGTTTCTTCAAGCACTGCTTTTTTGTCTTCAATAATTTTTTTCTTTTCTTCGATAGCAGTATTAGCTGACGGAGTACTTTTTAAATCCTTATCAGAAACTGTGCCAGTTTTTGAGGCTTGTTTGTCAACTAGCAGTTGCTTTCGTGCGTCATCGGCAATTTTACGTTTTTCATCGGCTAGAGACTTACGATCGTCAAGTGCTTTTTGACGTGCTTCTTTTTTGTTGTCTAGCACTTTTTGTGCTTCGGCTGCATCTGGATTGCTGTCTATCAAATCTTGTTTGCGTTCCCGCAGCTCTTCTTCTTTTAGCTGTTTTTTACTTAATTGTTCTCTTCGTTCAATTTGAGTTAGTTTGCGAACAACTTGGTCGCTAATATTAAATCTTTTTTCGGCGAAAAGTATTGTTAAATCAGACGATTTATCAAAAACAAAGTCATATTTTTTAGCCGTGGCAATGTCCTGAACTATATTAAAAACTGCATCTTGAATTGGTTTTACTAAAACGGTTTTTTGGGTTACTAAGTCGCCTGTTGGTCCAAACTTTTTTTGTTGAAAATCAGAAAGTTCTTTTTCTTGAAAATTAATTTCGTCTTCACGTTCCTCAATTAATTCTTTAGTTAAAAGTACTTTTTCAATTTTTAAGGCGTCTTTTATTTTTGTGATGGCTGCGTTTTTTACATCCATTTCTTGTTTCCATTTTTGTGCCTTTTCTTCCAGTTGATTTTTTGCATTGGCATAATCAGGTACTTTTTCTAATATATATTCCATGTCAATATAACCAATTCGTATTGCTTTGGTTTGTGAATAGCCATTGATCAAAAACAAGGTCATTATTAGTATAAAAATATATTTTTTCATATAACTTATAATTAATTTCAATAAAAATAGTCAAAATAAATAACGAAAAAAGTTGCTTTTTATTTCGTAATTGTATTAAAATTGTTGTCCAATTATAAAGTGCGTTTGCCAACCACTTATCTGATTTTGTCCAGGAACTGCATCAAAGCCATGTGCAAAGTCTATACCTAATAATCCAAATGCTGGCATAAAAATACGGATACCAAGTCCTGCAGAACGCTGTAATGCAAATGGATTATAATCTTTAAATGTGTTATAAGACGCTCCACCTTCTATAAAAGATAGTGCGTAAATGGAAGCCGAAGCTTTTAAGGTCAAAGGGTACCGTAATTCCATCGAAAATCGGTTGTAAATTGTACCTCCAAACGCCGTTGACAATGATTGATTTGGATAACCTCGGAGTTGAATTATTTCTCGACCATCAAGTGCAAAGTTGGCCAAACCGTCTCCGCCCACAAAAAAGCGTTCGAAGGGCACAATACCACGGTCTGCATTGTAGGCTCCTAAATAACCAAATTCGGTTAATGTTTTTAAAACAAGTGCATTGCTATCGCTACCTATTAATTTGGTATACCAATCGGCTTTAAATTTTAATTTATAGTACTCTAACCACTTAAATTTTTGCTGATCTACTTTTGCTCTGTCGGCATCCGCATCTTGAAAATTAGCTACTTTAATATAATTACCAGGACTTGTTAGCGATTGCGCAATTAGTTCTCCATTATTTACTTTATTATTGTTTATATCAAAATAACCAGCGCCTTCATAACGTAATTTATTTTCTGCTAAATCGCCAAGTGTGGCATAATTTACACCATTAAACAGTGAATACGGCATTGTAAACTTTGCTGTTAAATCAAATTCGGCTCCTTGCGTAGGATAAATTGGATTTCTACCTTTACTGTTTCTATTTAATCCGAGTGTAAATGCTAAATTACGTGATGCGCCGTTACCAAATGTAAATAACCCTGTATTGTAATTATTTAGGTCATAATATTGAAAACTAATTCCGTTTGAAAACGTAAAGTAATCATCGGGTACCGTTAGGCGTCGTGCTGTTCCTATAGAAAGAGAGGTAATGTTGAAGCTTTTGCTACGGTCTACACTTCCTGTTCCTCCATATAAAAATTGTTTACTGTGTGAAAGAGAAGTAGAAAAGCTTACTGGTTTTTTGCCTCCAAACCATGGTTCAGAAAACGAAACACTGTACGTTTGAAAAAATTGGCTTGCTTGTAATCTCAACGATACTTTTTGACCGTCACCCATTGGTAGCGGTTTATACGCTTTAGCATTTAATAAATTTTTGGCAGAAAAGTTATTAAAAGATAAACCTAATGTTCCTATGAATCCGCCATTACCATATCCTCCTTGTAGCTCTATTTGACTGGCTCCTTTTTCTGCTAAATGGTACTCAATATCAACGGTTCCAGTGGTTGGATCAGGATTTAGAAATTTTGGATCGATCGCTTCTGGGTCAAAAAACCCTAGTTGTCCCAATTCTCGTACAGTTCTTACAACGTCGTCTTTACTATACTTTTCGCCTGGTTTTGTTCTAAGTTCGCGGTAAATTACCTTATCATTAGTTTTATCATTTCCTACAACAGTTATTTTGTTAAAATATGCCATAGGACCTTCGGTTACTCTAACTTCAAAATCAATTGATTGTTTGTCAGTTCTAACTTCGACGGGGTTAATATTTGAAAATAAATAGCCGTTATTTTGATACATGTTTGTTAAATCGTCGGCATCGGGCTTGGATTTATCTTGGATTCTTTTTTCTAGTAATACACCATTATATACGTCACCTTTATTGATTCCCAAAGCTCTTTTTAAAAGTTCGTCAGAATACACAGTATTGCCTAAAAACTTTATATCACCAAAATAATATTTATTACCTTCTTCTATTTTAATATTTACAAAAATTCTGTTTTTCTTACCATTTAAGAATACGGTGTCTGCTACTATTCTTGCGTCTCGAAAGCCCTTTTCTTTGTACGCATCTGCAATTTTTTCTAAATCTTCTTTATATTTCGCTTTAACAAATTTTGATCCTTTAAGTATTCTTAAGCGATTGATTTGTTTGGTTTCTTTCATTGCTTTTCTTAGGCGTTTGTCTGAAAAGACTTTGTTTCCTTCGAAATTGATGCTTTTAATTTTTATTTTATCGCCTTTATCAATGTTAACTATCATGTTCACATTATTACCTGACGTGGTATCGGTGACCGTTCTAACCCCAACTTTGGTGTTAAAATAACCGTCTTTTTTGTATTTATTTTCTAAATAGTACCGCGTTGTTGTAATTAAGTTTTCATTAACGACCTTGCCTCGTGTTAACGCACTTTCTTTAATTAATTCTTCAATTTTACCTTTTTTAACTCCGTTAAATTTTACAAGATTTAATTTTGGAAGTTCAACAATTTCTAAATCTAGGTAAATGCTATCGCCCTTTATTTCATTTATATAAAAGTCGATGTTACTAAATAAACCAAGTTTCCCTAACTTTTTAATAGCGTTGCTTAGTTCTTCGCCTGGAACAGTGATGTTTTGACCTTTTTCTAAACCCGCAAAAGTCACAATAGTTTGTTCGTTATAACTGATTTTTCCTGTTACTTTGACGTTTCCTAAAATATATTTTTTTCCTTGATCAAAGGGAGTTTTATCTTGGGCATTTATGTAGAAAACATTTCCTAAAATAAAAAACATTAAGAATGTTTTGAAGTAAAAATTCTGCACTATATTATGGTTTAATTTGTTCACTTGTTTTTCCGAATCGGCGTTCGCGTTTTTGATAACTAATGATTGCTTCATATAAATGTTCGTCTGTAAAATCGGGCCACAAAACCTCTGTAAAATATAGTTCTGCATAGGCTATTTGCCAAAGCAAAAAATTACTAATTCTGTGTTCACCGCTTGTTCTAATTAACAAATCTACATCTGGTAGATTGTGCGTGTAAAGATGCTGATTTATAATTGATTCATCTATATTGTCTGTTGAAATTATATTATTTTTAACTTTATTACTGATAGTTTTAACCGCATTTAACAGCTCCTCGCGTGAGCTGTAACTTAATGCTAAGGTTAAAATTGTATGTGAATTCGCTTTTGTTTTTTCAATAACTTCATTTAATTCTGTTTGTATGTTTTTTGGCAATTTGTCCAAATTGCCTATTGTGTTTAATCTGATATTGTTGTCTAATAATGTTTTTAATTCATTTTTTAACGACCTAACTAATAATTGCATTAATGTAGTTACTTCAAGTTTTGGGCGATTCCAGTTTTCGGTTGAAAAAGCGTACAAAGTTACATGTTCTATTCCTAGTTTTGCACAAGCCTCGACGGTTTGACGCACTGATTTTGTTCCGTTTTCGTGACCAAGAGCTCGTAATAATCCTTTTTGTTTTGCCCAACGTCCGTTGCCATCCATTATTATTGCTACATGTTTGGGTAAATTGTGGGTCGATATTGAATTAAATAAACTCATATACTTAGTTTCTGCAATAGCATGGCTTTTCGCCAAAAGTATACGTTAAGGTTACACCTGTAAAGACGTACCAATCTTTGCTGTCTAAATTTGCGAACCGCACTGTTTTAAATTGTTCATTTTTAGGATTGCTACCATCCAAATTGTCGGTAAATGTGTAGCGTGCTCCTGCTTCAAGACCTACTATATAATTTTTTGTGATGTTAGTTTTCATTCCTATAATCATTGGTATTGCAAAAGTGCCACGGCTACTTTCTTTTAACGCACGTCCGTTTGTGAAGTATTTTTCGTTATAATTGGTATAAGCAACACCAGTGTAAATATAGGGTGTAAACTTATTTGTGAAATCGTGTAAATTAAAGTCAAAAAAATTAAATTCCATTCCTAGTGCCAGTTCTTTTATAATATTATCAAAAGATAAATCACGTTGTATTCGTGCATTTTCGGTAGCTTTTGAATCTTGTGCTGTAATTCGAGATTGAATATAACTAAAACGCCAAGCATATCTTGGGCTTCTATTCCATTTGTAAATAATTCCGTAAGCAATTTCGTTCGGTTTTATAAAGCTAGTGCTGCCTACGTCGCCTATGTAATTGCTTCCGCCTGCCCAAATGCCGAGTTCATGAATTTGTGCAACTATTTGTGATGTGCCACCAATAAAAAGTACAGATAGTACTAAAAGTAATCGTTTCATTAATTTTTAAATTGCGTGCAAATATAATAATTATACGTACTTATAAAACATGAAATACGTTTTTCTGTTAAATTATAATTGCAAATGTTAAATTGTAGCTTTTCTAAATAGTTTTTAGAAGTACTAATTAACGATAAACTATCTAAAGTAGTATAGTGAGAGTGCTTTTTAATTTCGTTTGTCTTCTCCCCAAAGCAATTTGTTTCGTAATGTTTTTAAAAATGTTTCGTTTGGAATTTCGACCATATTTATTTTAAAGGGCGTTTTTTTTATTTTTAATACGGCGTTATTGCTCACTGATGCGATGCGCGAATCGAGCGAAACAAGATAATTATCTTCTCGCCCAGAAATACGTAGTTCTATTTCGGTAGCATCTGGGATTACCAAAGGACGCGCATTTAAATTATGAGGGGCAATTGGGGTTATCACTAGCGCCTTAACATCGGGCATTAAAATGGGGCCACCACAACTTAAAGAATAGCCAGTTGAGCCGGTAGGCGTTGCTATAATTAAACCATCTGCCCAATACGAATTTAAGTATTCGCCGTTTAAGTAGGTTTCGATGGTAATCATTGAAGTGGTATCTTTACGGCTAACTGTTATTTCGTTCATTGCAAAATTGATGTTTGAAAAGCTTGCGATTTCCGAATCAGAACTTAAACTTAATAGGGTGCGATGTGAAAGTGTGTATTTTTTTTCGATTACAATTTGCAAAAAACTTTCGATGTCTTCTTTTTGAACTTTTGCCAAAAAACCAAGCCTACCGGCGTTTATTCCTAAAATAGGTATGCCTGAGTTTCTGACAAAAGTGGCTGCTCTTAAAATAGTTCCGTCTCCTCCAATACTAATCAAAATGTCAAAAGTCGCATCTAAATCTGAAAAATCAGTAAAAGTATTGTACTGTTTTTTTACAATTTCTTCTTTGTATAGTACCTCTAAGAACTTCTTTTCGATAACTAGCTCGACTGAATTTGCATTAAAAAACACAAATATGTCACGAATAATTGGTCGCGTGTCATTTTGATAATATTGTCCGAAAATAGCAATTTTCATATTAATGTAGGATTTAGGCATTTTTTATTTAAATAAAAATGACCTATTTAGTATTAGTAGCAAAACATTGTTTCCATTTCAAAGTTTTGAAAGTAACTACGTTACACGATAGTTACAAAGAATTACATATTTAAGTACTTTTCTAAATATTCTGAACGTTCTTTCAAGCCACTTAAATAATTATCTTCTTGATGTTTTGATATTATTTCATAATCGTACCTGCGAAATGTTTGTATAATTTCGTTTACGCTACCCATTGCAATTTTAATGGTAACTTGAACGCTTGAAGGAGTGGTTTGCGATACGAATGCGCCCCAGATTTTGCCATTATTACTCTCAACAATTTGTGTGATTTGACTAAATGAGTAGTCTAAAATTCCTTTCTGCACAACGATTACGTCTCCTTTTTCTTTCAAAAACGGAGTTTCGTTAAAAATTTTAACTACATCTTGCAATAAATAATAACCAATATACAGATTACTGCTGTCTAAAACAGGAACAACATTAGTTTCATTTTTGGCAAAAACTTCTAAAACATCAAGCCATGCCATCGTACTTCTAACAAAAAAGCCTTCTAATCCGTACTTATAGTCATTTACTTTTTTATCACTATCAAAATTATCAATATCATCAGCTGCAATGCTTCCGATATAAATATTGTTTTCTAAAACAGCAAAGTGCGAGTACGAAACGTCTGCAAAAAATTTTTGCGTATCAGCAATCAAATCGCGTGTATTTATTGGATTAAAATCATTATTTAAATAATCAATTAACTCTGAAACCATTTTTTTTGAAATTTATTGCAAAATAATCAAATATTTAGACATAAATCGAAATTTGACGTTGTATTTTTGTTTTTTTTAAACCACAAACCGCTACAAAGTTACTTTATTTTAATTATAATAAACAAAGGGACTTTTTTTTAACCATAATTTTCAAAAAAATGACAAAACTTAGTGTAAATATTAACAAAATTGCTACTCTGCGAAACGCTCGTGGTGCTGATTACCCGAATGTAGTTCAGTTTGCAAAAGATATTCAAAAATTTGGTGCGCAAGGCATTACAATTCATCCTCGACCTGATGAGCGTCATATTCGTTATCAAGATGCACGCGATTTAAAAGCAGTTGTGTATACGGAATTTAATATCGAAGGCAATCCGCAACATAATTTTATTGACTTAGTTTTAGACTGTAAGCCAACTCAAGTTACATTGGTTCCAGATGCCATAGGTGCCTTGACCTCAAGTGCTGGCTGGGATACGATTGCATTTGAATCGTATTTAACCGAAGTAGTTCAAGAATTTCAGCGTAATAAAATTCGTACGTCAATATTTGTTGATCCCGATTTAAAAATCATTGATGGAGCAAAAAAAATAGGTGCAGATCGCATTGAGTTTTATACTGAAAATTTTGCGCATCAATATAGTTTGGGCAATCATTATTCCGTAGAGCCATACACGAAAGCCGCTGTTTTTGCAAATGAATTGGGATTAGGAATTAATGCTGGACACGATTTAAGTTTAGAGAACATCAAGTTTTTTAAAGATAATATTCCAAATTTATTAGAAGTTTCAATTGGGCATGCACTAATTTCAGAAGCGTTGTATCTTGGTTTGGATAATGTGGTAAATATGTATTTACTTAAACTAAGATAATTTTAACATACAACGATGATTTACTCTAAAATTGAGGGTTTAGGAAAACCACTTTTAATAATTCACGGGTTTTTAGGAATGTCTGATAATTGGAAATCTTTAGCGATGCAATACGTTGCATTAGGATTTGAAGTTCATTTATTAGACATGAGAAACCATGGTCGAAGTTTTCATAGCGACAACTTTAGTTATGAAATTATGGCAGGCGACGTTTTGGATTATTGTACTTCAAAAAGCGTGTCAAAATTAAATATAATTGGTCATTCAATGGGTGGAAAAGTGGCAATGGTATTTGCAACAAAGCATCAAAATCTAGTAGATAAACTTATCATTGCTGATATTGGATCTAAATTTTATGCGCCACACCATCAAGAAATACTGACTGGTTTAAATGCAATTAATTTTAACGTAAAACCTAGTAGATTTGAAATAGAGCAAGTATTGCAGTCCTATATTTCTGATTACGGAACACGACAATTTTTAATGAAAAATTTGTATTGGAAAACTCCGGATCAACTTGATTTTAGGTTTAATTTAAAGGTTTTAACAGAGAAAATTAATAAAATTGGGGAAGCTTTGCCAGATGACACTTTTTTTGAAAAGCCTACATTATTTATACGTGGTGGTAACTCTAATTATATCTTAGATGCTGATATTGATGCCATTAAAAGTCATTTTCCTGCAATGCAACTAGAAACAATTCCAAACGCTGGGCATTGGCTGCATGCTGAAAATCCAAAAATGTTTATTGATAAAACGGCACAATTTTTGAAATAATCGAAAAAAAATAATAAACTATTTAAAAACAATTATAATGAAAATATTTACACGTCTTTTAGTTACCGCAGCATTGGTTATGATAATTTCTTATTTGCCAATTGGCGTTCAGGTAAACGGAGTGGTTACTGCTTTAAAAATCGCTGTTGTTTTAGGATTATTAAATGTTTTTGTAAAACCAGTACTGCTTTTTTTAACGTTTCCAATAACCTTGATAACTTTAGGTTTGTTTTTATTAGTAATTAATGCAATAATCATTTTAATGTGCGATAAATTTATTGATGGATTTATGGTAACTACCTTTTGGAATGCTTTATTTTTCAGTATTATTTTATCGATTTCGCAATCGGTGGTTTACAAACTTACTGAAGATAAAAAATAAAAATATCGACTCCAAGCCAACCTATGTATACTCTAGTCATACAAGAACGTATTTTGAATAAATTGCATCCGTATTTGCATTTTAAATTTCAAAAATTTAATTTAAATTAGTAAAGTTATTGTTATTATTGCATCATTGCTACAAAAGTTACACATAGTACCGCGGCTGCGGTGTTGCTTCAAAAAGGATTCGAATATAAAATTTGTGTCATATTACATTAATTTACTGCATAAATACGTTTTATAATTTACAAACGAGTGTTATACATGCTGCCTTGGGTCAAATTATATAAATCGTGTTCTTTTTTAGCAAAATAAAATTCAAAAAATTTTCGCTTTACATGAAATTTTAGCGGTACTGCAGAAGTAATTTGTACAGCTAATACCTTGTTAAACAAACCTTAATCACTATTTTCTAGTATGTTTTAAAAAACAACAAATTGCGAGTAAAGCAATTGCCTTCTGCAAAAGTAATAAACTCGGTTGCACTGCTGATAAACTACAATTATTAAACCAAGTTAACGTAACTTTGTCGCATCAAAAAAGTTTTAAAAATGGTGCTTAAAACGTAATTGAAATAACAAAATAAAACAATAAGGAAATTTATGATAGATAGACTAGCTGCTGATTTATTGAACTAAATACACTGCAATCTATTAATGATGCTAAAATTTAAAGATTATACAAGTACACAAATGAATGCAAATTACGACATATTGATAGTTGGGGGAGGTGCAGCAGGATTTTTTACAGCAATTAATATTGCTGAAAAAAACGCTACACTTAAAATTGCTATTCTTGAGCGCGGAAAAGATGTTTTAACAAAGGTTCGTATTTCGGGCGGAGGTCGGTGCAATGTTACGCACGCTTGTTTTGTGCCAAACGAATTGGTAAAAAATTATCCGCGTGGCGAAAAAGAATTAAAAGGTCCTTTTAATACATTTTGCAGTGGCGATACTATTGAATGGTTTGAAAAACGAAATGTGGCACTAAAAATTGAAGACGACGGACGTATGTTTCCTGTTTCAGATTCATCACAAACAATTATTGATTGTTTTTTGTCTGAAACCAAAAAATACGGCATTCAAGTACTAACCAATCAAAGTGTGCAATCAATTTTTAAAGCAACTGACTATTGGAAGGTAGAAACGAATGTAGAAAATTTTGCCTGCCAAAAACTAATTATGACCACCGGAAGCAATCCGAAAATATGGGAAATGCTGTCGCAAATGCGTCATAAAATTGTTGATGCCGTTCCATCGCTTTTTACATTTAATATAACTGACAAACGTATTAAAGATTTAATGGGATTATCGGCGTTTGCCAATGTAAAAGTTAAAAATTCTACACTGCAAGCCTCTGGACCGCTTTTGATAACGCACTGGGGTATGTCGGGACCAGGAATTTTAAAGCTTTCAGCATGGGGTGCAATTGAATTGGCTGCCAAAAAGTATCAGTTTGCAATTGAAGTAAATTGGTTAAATGATTTGGAAACGAGCGAAGTTATTGCTATATTAAAAGAATTGAAATTGGAGCACGCCAAGAAAGTAGTTTCAAAAAAATCGCCCTTTGAACTGCCTAATCGCCTCTGGGAAAAGATTGTTGCAGCAGCCACCATTGAACCCGATACCAAATGGGCTGATTTAAATAAAAGTTATATTCAAAATTTAGCGCTTCAATTAACAAATAGTGCATTTCAAGTAAACGGTAAAAGCACGTATAAAGATGAATTTGTTACTGCTGGCGGCATCGATCTTAAAGAAATTAATTTTAAAACAATGGAAAGTAAGTTGCATAAAAACCTGTTTTTTGCTGGCGAAATTGTAAACATCGATGCAATTACAGGTGGTTTTAATTTTCAAAATGCATGGACAAGCGGAATTGTTGTAGCCAATGCAATTGCATAACAATATTTTTTTATTTTTATTGTAAAAAATGTAATGCTAATTTTCAAACATATTTTTTGCATAAAAACGACGCTATAGTAATACGCTTCAACTCAAACTGTAGTTGTTATTAGTTTTGCAATGCGAGCCAACTTGATAAAAGCTTAAATACAGACAAAATTATTTGTAGTACCTAATTTGTGCTAAATCAACAGTGGTACACAAACTTTATTAACATACAATCATTTATTAATTGGAAAATTTTTAGCGCGCATCAAGGCTTCAACATTTGCATCACGCCCGCGAAACATACGATAGGCATCGCCTTGGTCAGTTGTATTACCCACCGAAAAAATGTATTTTAGAAGTTTTTTTGCCACCTCTTTATCATAAGGTCCTTCTGCTTCGGTAAATGCTTCAAAAGCATCGGTACAAATTACATCTGCCCACAAATAACTATAATATCCTGCTGAATAACTATTACTCGAAAAGACGTGCCCAAATTGCGGTGTTCGATGTCGCATTACAATTTCTGATGGCATATTTAGGGCTCTCAGTGTTGCTTTTTCGAATGCATCTGGATCGCTAATGGTATCTTTTGCCATGTGTAATTTCATGTCGATTAGTGCGCTCGAAACCAGTTCAACCGTATGAAATCCTTCATTAAAATTTGTTGCTTTTTTAATCTTATCAAGCAATGATTGTGGCATTGGGAGATTGGTTTTGTAGTTTAAAGCATAGGTTTTTAAAACTTCGGGTGTTGACAGCCAACGCTCTAGAATTTGTGATGGAAATTCTACATAGTCTCTTGCAACTGAGGTGCCAGATAATGTTGGGTAGGTTACATTGCTGCAAAGTCCATGAAGTGCATGTCCGAATTCATGAAATAAAGTTGTGGCGTCACTCCATGAAATTAGTACTGGTTGCCCGTTAGCAGTTTTAATAAAGTTCGAATTATTGGAAACAATAGTTTGAATAGTGCCTTCCATTTTTTGTTGTTTACGATACGCATTCATCCAAGCGCCAGATCGTTTTCCTTTTCGTGCATAAGGGTCAAAATACCATAATCCTACTTGTTTACCGGTTAATTGATTGGTAACTTTCCAAACTTTTACATCTTCGTGATACACCGAAACGTTGTTTGCGGGAGTAAATTGTAAATCAAAAAGTGCGCCTGCAACCCAAAACATACCTTCTCTAAGTTTGTCAAGTTGTAAATATTCTTTTACTTCGTTTTGGTCTAAATCATACTTATTTTTACGTACTTTTTCTGCATAAAAGCGGTAATCCCAAGGTTGAATTTTAAAATTCCCTGATTCGTTATCAACAATTGTTTGCATATCGGCTACTTCAATTTTTACTTGAGCAATGGCAGGATACCAAATTTCGAGCATTAACTTCATGGCTGCTTCTGGAGTTTTTGCCATTCTGTTTGAAAGTTGTAAATCAGCATGCGTTTTAAAACCTAATAATTTTGCTTTTTGAGCTCTTAGTTTTAGAATAGATACAATTAAATTATTATTGTCATACTCATTACCATTATCGCCACGGTTGGTGAACATGCGCCAAACTTTTTCTCGTAATTCTCGATTATTGGCATATGTAATAAATGGTTCTACCGACGATCGTGTGTTATCAATGCAACCTAGGGCACTTAATTTTCTATCTTTCGCCTTCGCAATCGCCGCATTTTTTAATTCAGGCGAAAGCCCGTCAAAATCAGATAGATTCGTTATTGCAACAAATTGGTTGTTTTCTTCAGCGAGCAGATTCTGACTAAATTGCGTAAATTTTGAAGCTAGTTTCTGATTTATATCGGCTACAGCAGTTTTGGCTTTGTCATCAAGTTTTGCCCCTTGTCGTAGGTATGAATCATAATATACCCAAGTTAAACGTTGCTGCTCTTTAGTTAATTTGCTTTTATCTTTTGCGTTGTATACGGCTTCAATTCTATCAAATAGATTTTTATTTTGAATAATTTTATCAGAAAGCGCAGCAAGTTTCGGTTCAAATTCGATTTCGATTGGTGCAAATTCTGGGCTGTTCATGTTTGAACTATAAATACCATAAATGGTTAAAATCCGTGCTAATGATTGTCCTGATTTTTCGAGTGCTGCAATAGTATTTGTAAAATTTGCTGGTTTGGGGTTATTGGCAATACCGTTTGTTTCTAATAGTTTTTCTTGCATGGCAGTTTCTAGAGCGGGTTTAAAATCGGTTATTTTATAAGTCTGGAAGTTGGGAAAACCATTGTGGTCGCCTGCCCAACTTTGTAATAACGGATTGTTAGATTGTGCCATTGTAAAAAAGGAAATTAGTAAAGCTAGTATTTGAATTGAATTTTTCATGCTAATTGCTAGTTAATATACAAATGTATGCAATTGATTTTTAAAGTTAAAACGCTGGTTGTTAAAATTGGTTGTAGCAGTGCGGGAGGTATTTTTACGAAACGTGTACTTGCGCGCAAAAAGGGTTGCCCTTAAAGATAATACTACAAAAAAAAGCCGCTTAAATTTAAAAAGCGGCTTTGGTTTAACGTATATTTTGGTTTAAAATTAAATCAATATATAAATTTATTTTGTCTTTTAATTCTTTACGCGGAGTTATAAAGTCTAAAAAACCGTGTTCTAAAACAAATTCTGATGTTTGAAATCCTTCCGGCAAATCTTTGCCAGTGGTGTCACGTACTACTCGTGGGCCTGCAAAGCCTATTAAAGCTCCTGGTTCAGCAATATTGATATCGCCTAACATGGCGTAACTCGCAGTTGTTCCGCCTGTTGTAGGGTCGGTACATAAAGAAATATAGGGTAATTTGGAATCGGCAAGTTGTGCTAACTTGACCGATGTTTTGGCTAGTTGCATTAATGAATAGGCAGCTTCCATCATTCGTGCACCACCTGATTTTGATATCATCACAAATGGTGTTTTGTTTTTTATGGCGTAATCGATACCACGCGCAATTTTTTCGCCAACAACGGCACCCATTGAGCCACCGATAAAAGCAAAATCCATACAGCAAATTACGATATCGTTGCCTTTTGATTTTCCGAAACCAGTTCGAACTGCATCTTTTAATTTGGTTTTGTCCATAACGTCTTTTAAACGATCGGCATATTTTTTGGTGTCAACAAATCCTAATGGGTCTTTAGATGTCATTTTGGCATCGAGCTCTTTAAATTCGTTATTGTCGAAAAGAATTTCAAAGTATTCTGCACTTCCTATGCGAACATGAAAATCATCTTCGGGGCTTACCCATAAATTGCGCTCTAGTTCATCGGCATCGATAATTTTTCCGGTTGGCGATTTGTACCATAGTCCTCTAGGAACATCTTTTTTATCTTCGGTTGCGGTGGTAATTCCTTTTTGTGTTCGTTTAAACCAAGCCATATTTTAATTAATTATGATTTTTTAGTTCTGAATTGTAATTTTTAGATTGTAAATTATAAATAGTGTATTTTATATTCGATCTTATAGAAGGCGAATTATTGAAACAGATAATTATTAAATAACGCTTATTTATGCATTATACTTTATTACTCGTACAATTTACAATATAAAAGTAACTTTTGCTAATTATTTTATAATGTATTTACGTTATTTAAGTCGGCAAATGCTTTCTCTAATCTTGTGTTAAATGTTACTTCGCCTTCACGAATCCACTTGCGAGGATCGTAATATTTCTTGTTCGGATTATCTGTTCCCTCTGGATTTCCTATTTGTGTTTTTAAATAATCAATATTTTTGACCATATAATCGCGTATTCCTTCTGTAAAAGCAAATTGCAAATCGGTATCAATATTCATTTTTACTACTCCATAAGAAATGCCTTCTCTTATCTCTGCTAATGTTGAACCTGAGCCACCATGAAATACAAAACTTACTGGATTGATACTTGTTTTAAATTTGTTTTGCACATAATCTTGGGAATTTTTTAAAATTTTTGGCGTCAACTTTACATTTCCAGGTTTGTATACGCCATGTACATTTCCAAAAGCAGCTGCTATTGTAAATCGGGGGCTTATTTTTGATAATTCTTCGTAAGCAAAAGCAACTTCTGCGGGTTGTGTATACAGTTTTGAACTGTCAATATCAGAATTGTCCACTCCATCTTCTTCGCCACCGGTAATTCCTAATTCGATTTCTAACGTCATTCCCATTTTGCTCATTCTAGACAAATAGGTTTTACAAATTTCGATATTTTCTTCAATGGGTTCTTCTGATAAATCAATCATGTGCGACGAGAAGAGCGGTTTTCCAGTTGCAGCGAAATGCTTCTCTGAGGCATCAAGTAAACCATCTAGCCAGGGTAGTAGCTTTTTAGCACAATGATCGGTATGTAAAATCACAGTTGCTCCGTAGGCTTCGGCAAGAGTATGTACGTGTTTTGCACCTGCTATACCACCAGCAATTGCTGCCTTTTCGTTAGCATTTGACAATCCTTTACCAGCATTAAAAGCGGCACCACCATTCGAAAATTGAATTATTACTGGTGCATTTAGTTTTGCAGCAACTTCTAAAACTCCGTTTATTGTGCTTGATCCTGTTACGTTTACAGCAGGTAAAGCAAATGCTTTTTGTTTGGCATAGTTAAAAATTGCTTGCACTTCATCTCCAGTTGCAACTCCGGGTTTAATGGTATGTGACATGGTGTTTTGTTTTAGGTTAATATATTTAGTGTACAAAAATAATAATTTCAAATTTTAGAATGGATAATTTATACCAATATTTATGACTGATTGTGTTAAATTGATTTCTTTACCCCACTTTTCGCCATCTACTTTGGCTGGATTATAGGTTTTGAAGCCCAAATCTAATCGAAGTACAAATAATCCTTGGTCATATCTAAACCCAAATCCGGTACCAATTGCAATTTCTTTAATCGATTGCATTCCTTTGAACTTGTAGAATTGGTCGGTAACATTATCTAAAACATTCCAAATATTACCTACATCGGCAAATAAACCACCATTTATTTTACCAACAATTGTAAATCTAAATTCTGCATTAAGTGCAATTTTTAAATTAGCTTCGTTAAAATCATTAATACCGCCGCTACTTCCAGGGCCTAAAGTATAGGGTTGCCAAGCACGATTGTCATTTGATCCTCCTGCAAAATAACTTCTAGAAAAGGGTACGCTTTTTGAATTTCCGTATGGAATAGCAATACCGGTAAAACTTCTAAAGGCAACTACTTTTTTGCCTGCTAAATCCCAATGTTTTACAAATTCAAATTCTGTTTTGATGTACTGTGAATATTCGACCTCAAAAATGGTGTTTGCACCTGATTGATTTTTTAATTCTTTAGCAGCTCTCGCAAATAAAGAAAGTACATTCCCAGCTGATTCGATTTTACTTTTAAAAGTATAAAAATTTTCATCAAATAATCCTTCTCGTGATGTTTTTGAAAAACTGATATTTGTTGCAAAAATCAAGTTGTTTTCTGTTAGCCTAAGCTTGCGTTCGTTGATACTTCTAATAATTTTTAAATCGGTTTCGGACGGAAAAACAATTGGGTTACTGCCAAGAACGTCATTCAAAAAGCCATTAGTTCCAAGTTCAATATTTAAGGCACCCGAATCAACATCATAGTACGTTGCATTTACAGGGTACAGTTTAGAAATAGTTGATAATGCATTGTACGACGATTGATAAATATTAAAATAATTAGATTTGTTGACATTTTTTACAAACTGTATATTAAACAAATCAAAGCGAAAATTCGTACTCTTTTTAGGGGTCCAATTGTATGTAAATGAACTCGTAAAGTTTTGTTTATCTAGTCCAATGTTTGTTTGTTGTGCAAAACCAACACTTAAAACTGTATTTGGAAACATACTTTTGCGAATAATTTTGTCAGTACGCACGGGAAATACAATACTCGGAAAATTTAATTTAGCATCGATACCATATTCGAAAATATTAAAAAATCGATTGTTTGGATTGGCAAAATCTTGCGAGGCACCCAAATTTCCTCGTAAGGCAATTTCAAATATTTCGGCACCATTAAAAACATTTTTAATACCAAAACCTAAATTTCCAGAGACTCCAAAGAGCTGAATATTGGAACGTGTAAAATCAATAGAGGGATTAAAACTATATTTGTTTCTGGGGGTTAAGTAAATATTTGCAATTAATTTTTTGCTGTCAATAGGGTCAATTGTATAAGTAATAGATGGGATATTAAAAATTTTTAAATTTGAAATATATTTTCGCGTTAAGGCATCGTCTAAATCAGAATAGGTATTTCCGGGACTTAAAAATATGGCGTTTGTGATGGACTTGGGTTTGTATTTTAATTTTCTCTCTAGCAAAAAAACGAACTTTTTAAAACTAATTGTATCTGTTATTTTAAGTTGATTTTTTGAATTAGTATGGTCAGGAAATATAAAAACTTTGCTAAGTGTATATAATTTAAAGGGTGTAGTTTTTGTACTGTCACTCTCGCGATATGAAAAATTTTTAATGACCAATTTAACGTTAATTTTTTTATTCGTTTTTAGCGTATCAATATCAAACGAAATGTAATTGGGCTGAAAGTAAAATGCACCATTATTTCGAAAATCAGTTGAAATTCTAGTTCGTTCTGCTTCAAAATCGCTTGTTTTATATTGGTTTTTTGATTTTACAAATGACAATATTTTTTTTGATTGATACAAAGAATCTAAAATGGGCGTTTCGATGCTACTTGCCATGCTATCAATTACAAAAGGTTTTCCTAAGGTAGTAAAATACTTTATTTTAATTTTTTTTGTTGTTGAAGTATCTGCTATAAAATTTGTTTTTACATCAAAAAAACCTTTGTTAAAATAATAATAATTTAGTCGTTTTATAGATTTATTGGTGCTAATGGAATCAAAAATTACCGGTGGTTCGCCAATTTTTTTTAGCTGGTTGCTTATTCCCGCAACTATAAAAGATTTTTTTAAACGTGTTACTTGCTTTTGAGATAAAAATTGAGTCAAGTTTTGTTTTCGTTTTGATTTTTTATTTAGCCAAATGGCAAAAGTAGAATCGCTTTTTGGTTTAGCCCAATTAAAAAGGGTCAGTCTAATTTTTAGTCCAAGAAAGGCTGAGTTTCGTTTTTGATACAATTGATTATTTACCTCATCAATTGTATTTTTTTTTGAATCTACATTGACTTGGGTTTCTACCAATAATCTTTTATTTGCAGGTACACGTTTGGTGCTATTACATGCGTTTAAAAAAAGAATTGTTAAAAAAAATAATACTATTTTTGTACAGAATTGTTTCAAGAAAATAATTTTGAATCAAAAGTACACTTATTTTATGATTAGTAAAAACCAAATAAAACTTATTACGGGTTTACATCAAAAAAAATATCGGCAAATACATCAATTATTTATTGCGGAAGGTGAAAAAATAATTAGTGAACTTATAGATGCTAACTATGAGTTGGAGCAATTATATGTTACTGAATTTAAAGATAGTGGAACACTAAGTTCAAAAGCACTTGTGATTTTAGAATCAGATTTGAAAAAAATATCATGTTTGTCTACTCCAAACAATTGTCTTGCTATATTTAAAATACCTGCAAAAAAAAGTATTTCAAACTACGGATTAAAAGTAGTTTTAGATGACGTGCAAGACCCAGGAAATTTAGGCACTATTATTCGATTATGTGATTGGTTTGGTATTTCTGATTTAATTTGTAGTTTAAATACTGCAGATTTATATAATCCAAAAGTAGTGCAGGCCACCATGGGTTCAATTGCGCGAGTTACAGTAACGTATAGCGATATAGAACTATATTTGCAAAAAGCGGATGTTCCTATTTTTGGAACTTTTATGGATGGCGTTAATGTTTACAACCAAAATTTGCCAAAAAATGCAATTTTGGTTTTAGGAAACGAAGGCAACGGTATTAGTCCTGAAATAGAAGCATTGGTAACCAAAAAAATTGCAATTCCTCGTTATGGCGCAATTCAAAAAACCGAAAGTTTAAATGTTGCAAGCGCAACATCTATTTTTTTAAGTGAATTTAAACGTGGTTGCTAAAATAATATCAACATAAAATGCAATGTCTTTTATGCTATCGGTTAAGGTAAGCAGTATTGCTTTTACTTAATTTATTACAAGTAGAAATAATTTTAAAAATGATTTAGTGCAGTAGTATTGTGCTTTTAGACTCAGTAGCGGCGATTGAAATATTTTTTATGTATCAATCTGTAATTAAATGCAAAGTAAGGTAATACTATTGCATCAGTTATTTTATATACTTGTAACAATAATGATGTAAATAGATTTGAATAGCACTATAATAAAAAGTTTACGTAAAAATTGATTTTGAGTAAATGCTGCTTTATGATGCAACCCATTTTAGCCAAACTATTGACGGTGTTTTTTTAAATTTGAAGTTACCTTGCAAATCGGGGAGTACAGAAATCAATACTATATGTGCTGCTATATAAATATTGCTTTTGTAAGTAGTTTAAAACACGCCAAAATTTGGGTATTTTCTATATTTTAAAGATCCATTTGTGAATAATAAACATTATTTTTACACAAATAAAAACAAACCCACAGCATGATATACGTTTGCAATTAATAAAGAAAGGCTTTTTGTAAATTTAAATCATCAAACAGTATCTTTTAATTAAAAAAAGCACCAGTACAATTTATAACGCACAAGTTAGTTTGATACCTAAATGAAAAATATAATATTAATACTGTTTTGCATTGCAGCAACACGACTTTTTAGCCAAAGTGAAACAACAGATAAACAAGCAGTTGACTCGCTGTATCGGGAAGACCAATTTTATTTTAACATAACTAATAATAGTTTGCAAAACGTACCTGTTGGTTACAAACAGAATCGGTTTTCGCCAGGACTTGGTATTGGTTTTTTGAGAGACATGCCTTTAAATAAAAAAAGAACAATTGCTTTTGCATTAGGTTGCGGCTATTCCGTTAGTATATTAAATCAAAATATTCGATTAACAGATGGCAATCAGAGTAATACGTTTAATGTAATTGCTAATTACGGTTATGACAAAAACAAATATTCATTGCATTATATTGACCTTCCTTTAGAGTTACGATGGCGCACTTCGACCCCAATAAACACTGAGTTTTGGCGTATTTATGCTGGTTTTAAAATAAGTTATATGTTTTACAATCAGTATAAATTTGAAGGTAATAATCAAAATGTAGCACTAACAAATATATCAGAAATCAACAAAATTCAATACGGCTGTTATGTGAGTACTGGTTGGAACACGTTTAATATTTATATTTTATTTGGTTTAAATCCGGTTTTTAAATCCGCAACAATTGGCTTACAGCCTATAAATGCCACAACTTTAAATTTTGGCTTGCAGTTTTACATTTTATAACCAAAAATAAAACAAAATAACTTGCGAAAACATTCCAGTTGCATAACCAATAAATAATTCGTTAGTTGTGTGTGCCTTCATTTGCAATCGCGACGTAGCTACAAAACCTGTAATTAAAAATAGCAAAGCTATTTGGTTTGTGCAATTTAGTTGATTATGCAAGGCCATTCCAATTGCAAAAAAGGTAAAACTGCTTATTGCAAAAAGATGAATGCTGGCTTTTATTTTTAGATATAACAACAAAAAAATAGCAACAATACCGATACAACTTGCCGAAAAAAAATAATAAAGTTCCATAAATCGGTCAACAGTTACTGCTTTTTGAAGCAATATCAAAGTTAAAATTAGTTGTAAGATAAGGGGAATTCTTCGTTGCGCTTTATCGGGTAACATTACAGTATCTGCTTTGCCAATTGTTTTTAAAAAATAAAAAAAAGCCAACGGCAATAAAAATGTAATAATTATTACTTGAAATAATAGCAAATAAAAGTAAGCTACTACTAAATAGTTTTGACTGTATTTACAATAAAAAAGGGTTGCAAAAGTTGGAAAAAAAATAGGATGAAAAATAAACGAAAACAGCGGAAGTATTTTTCTCAAATTTGACTTATTTTTGTGAAGCTACCAGGGCATTACTTTTTTTGTTTTATTACCTTGATAATTATCGGGGTTATCTGCTATTTATTCACAGTTAATTTTTTAATTCTTGCGACTCAATTTGCTTCTTGCTACCACTTAATTTTGTCGTTTGTTCAAGCAGGCGCTCTTTTACCTCATCGTACATTTTTTTATAATCTTTACTATTTGATGCATAAAATTTTGAATTTTGCGCAAAGGTTAAACTATCGTAGTGGTAATTTTTTTTAATATAGGTGTTGGGATTTAGGTACGTGATTCCGCTTGAAGCATTTACAGATCGCATGGCCTCTAAAACAGAAAGGTCATACAGTATATCAATCATCGTGGCACGTTCAATTAAAATTTTTGGTTCTTGAATATCATTCGTATTACATCCTACAGTAGCAAAAAAGACAAGTATTATTGTTGCAAAAAATATGTTTTTCATGGTATTATTTTATCGGTTAAAGAGTAGTCGTTTTCCTTTTTTAATTTCAGAAATAACGCCATTATTGTAAACTAACGAACCATTTACAAAAGTATGCGAAACTTTCGATTTAAAAGTAGTGCCTTCAAATGGTGACCATCCACATTTATAAAGAATATTTTTTTTTGTAACCGTCCAAGCATCATTAGGGTTTACCAAAACCAAATCGGCATAATATCCTTTTTTAATAAACCCTCTTTTTTCAATATTAAAAATTATAGCCGGATTATGAGCTGTTTTTTCAACAATCTTTTCAATCGAAATTGTACCTTCGTGAAATGCTTCCATCAAAGCTACCAGTGCGTGTTGCACTAAAGGACCGCCAGACGGGGCATTAGAATAGCTGTTTGTTTTTTCATCAATGGTATGCGGTGCATGATCAGTAGCAATTATATCAATTTTATTATTTAAAACAGCCTCCCAAAGGGCATTTTTGTCATTTTCGGTTTTAATTGCTGGATTCCATTTAATAAAATTCCCTTTAGTTTTATAATCTTTATCAGAAAACCATAAATGGTGAACACAAACCTCAGCAGTAATTTTTTTATCTTTTAAGGCAATCTCATTGGTAAACAATTCCAACTCTTTGGCAGTTGAAATATGAAAAACATGCACGCGTGCCCCCGTTTTTTTTGCTAGTGCTACCGTTTTTGATGATGATATAAAGCAGGCTTCTTCAGATCTAATTTTTGGATGCATCTCAACCGAAATAGCCTCGCCGTATTCTAATTTATATTTTTCTAAATTGTTTTTAATAGTCGTTTCATCTTCACAATGCACCGCGATTAATAATTTTGTACTTGAAAATATTTTTTCTAATGCATCAGGGTCATCTACTAACATATTACCAGTTGAAGACCCTAAAAATAATTTTAAACCTGCAACATTACGCGGGTTTATTTTTAAAATTTCATCAAGGTTATTATTAGTGCCTCCCATCATAAACGAGTAATTGGCGTAAGACGAGTGCGCTGCAATTTGGTATTTTTGTTCTAAAAGTTCTTGCGTAATTGCGTTAGGAACAGTGTTGGGTTGCTCAATAAAAGAAGTAATTCCTCCAGCAATTGCAGCTTTTGATTCGGTTTCAATAGTGCCCTTATGTGTCAATCCTGGCTCGCGAAAATGCACTTGATCATCAATAAAGCCCGGTAACAAATAACTACCGTGCGCTGCAATTATCTTACAGTTATCAGGAAAAGAAGTAATTAACGTGGCTATTTCGGTAATAAATTCGTCTTGAATTAGTACATCGCCGTTATATACAATCCCTTCGTTAACAATTCTAGCATTTTTTATTAAAATTGATTCCATAATTATACGCTATAAGCAGTTAAAAAATTTACGAGTTCGCAACGACAGTACGCCAAAAACCGCTTCTTTAATAATGGCGCCGCTCATTTTTGATTGTCCTTTTGTTCTATCGGTAAAAATAACAGGAACTTCGTGCATGACAAAGTTTTTAGCAAAAACACGGTATTTCATCTCTATTTGAAAAGCATATCCAATAAATTTTATTTTATCTAAATTGATGCTTTCTAACACCGTTCGTTTGTAACAAATAAAACCAGCAGTAGCATCGTGAATTTTCATTCCAGTAATCATTCTTACATAAACCGATGCAAAGTACGACAATAAAACCCTACTCAAGGGCCAATTTACAACATTAACTCCAGTCACGTAACGCGAACCAATTGCAAAATCGGCACCACCTAAATGACACGCATCATATAGTTTGATTAAATCTGTTGGATTGTGCGAAAAATCGGCATCCATTTCATAAATATATTCATAATTATGTTTTAAAGCCCATTTAAATCCATAAACATAAGCAGTTCCAAGTCCTGATTTTTTATCACGCACTTCTAAAAACAACTTGTTTGTAAATTCCTTTTGAAGCGCAATAACTTTATTATATGTTTTATCGGGTGAGTTATCATCTACAATTAAGATATCAAACGAATTGTGCAAAGAAAAAACGGTACGAATAATACTTTCAATATTTTCGATTTCGTTATAGGTTGGAATAATTACTAATCCGCAGTTCATAATAAAGATAAAATTTGTGTAAAAATAAGATTTTTTAATTACTGCAATCTTAATAAAATTATAATAGTGTTACAAAATAAAAATCACTAATTTTGCACTAATGAATTTAAACACTGTAACTCTTCGCGGTTTTGATAGTAATGAATGGGCTTTAGCATTATTTGTGTTGGCATTTTTTATGCTTGCAGTTGTTAAAACTACCTACGAAAAACGATTTTTAGAATTTTGCAAGCTAGTAGTTTCAGATAAATATATTAAAGTGTATCGCGATAGTAGTAACTTAATGACCAGCTTTACAATTTTTATTTTTTTTGCAAATTTATTGTCTATTTCTTTTGTAATTCATTTAGTAACCGCACATTTTGGCTATACAACGTCAAGCTTGGGCTGTTATGTTGTTAAAAACGATTGGATATTATTTAGCAGAATATTTACCTTTTTGACAATATTTGTGCTTATAAAGTATTTACTTGAAAAAATTGTGATTACTTTGTTCGATGTTGAGGATTTGTTTGATCAATTTAATCTTCAAAAAGTAAGCTATAAATCATTAATTGGTTTACTTTTTTTACCTATCACGCTCGTTTTATTTTATAGTAATGCAGCTAACAATACTATTTTTTATTACACAATTGTATCGTTTGCAGTACTAAATCTAGTTTTTTACTTGATTATTTTGCGTAATTTTCAAAAATTAATTTTTAGTAAATTGTTTTACTTTATTTTATATCTTTGCGCTTTCGAAATAGCACCGTACTATTTTATATATTATTTGATCAAAAAAAATTAGCACCAAGAAATGTCAAATTTAAAAGTGAAAACAATTTTGGTTTCTCAACCAGAACCTAAAGTTGATAATTCTCCGTATTTTGAGTTACAGCAAAAACATAAAGTAAAAGTTGATTTTAGACCTTTTATACATGTTGAGGGCGTAAGTGCTAAAGATATTAGGGCTCAAAAAATCGATTTAAACAATTTCACAGCCATTATTTTAACTAGTAAAAACGCGGTAGACCATTTTTTTAGAGTGGCCGATGAGATGCGTTACAAAGTACCCGAAGAATTAAAATATTTTTGTCAATCAGAGGCAATTGCTTTTTATTTACAAAAATATGTGGTGTACAGAAAACGTAAAATTTATGTTGGTATCAAAGATTTTGCTGATTTAACTACACTGTTCAAAAAGTATAAAGAAGAAAAGTTTTTACTACCTGCATCCGATCAATTAAATGCAGATGCGCCGATTACTTTAAATAATTTAAAATTAAACTGGACGCAAGCAATTTTTTATAAAACTGTAATGAGCGATCTGTCTGATTTGGCGGATGTTTACTATGATATTTTAGCGTTTTTTAGTCCAACAGGAATAAAGTCATTATTCAAAAATTTTCCTGATTTTAAACAAAACAATACGCGTATCGCTGTTTTTGGAAGTACCACTCAAAAAGAAGCCCTAGAACATCAGTTGCGAATTGATATTTTGGCACCAACGCCAGAAACTCCCTCAATGACAATGGCTTTAGAAAAATATATTGCTGATGCAAACAAAGCAAAATAATTAATCGTACATAATTTTTTTAAAAGTCAAGTCGTTAAGATTTGGCTTTTTTGTTTATCGATATATAAATTAAGTAACAAGGCGTGTACTTTTTTATAAATTTAAATCGAAAATTGAGCGTCAGCAGCGCCTAATTGTTCTGTTCAAAAAAAAGACTGTTTGCATTAAAAGCACTATTTAAATGATTGATTTTCAAAATGTATCAAATAAATAGTTTTTGGTATTTGGATATTTCAGAAATTTGTGTACTTTTGCACTCCCTTAATTGGGAATGGAATGTTTAATTAAAATAAATAATTGTGAACGCAGTAAGTTACAAAACAGTTTCGGCGAACAAAGCAACCGTTGTTAAAGAATGGGTTGTTGTTGACGCTGAAGGTCATAACTTAGGTAGGTTTGCTTCAAAAGTCGCTATGATTTTACGAGGTAAATACAAGCCAAGTTATACGCCACACGTAGATTGCGGGGATAACGTAATTGTTATCAACGCAGAGAAAATTAACCTTACTGGAAACAAACTTGACGAGAAGACTTATATCCGTCATACAGGTTATCCAGGTGGACAAAGAAGCTTAACAGCAAAAGTAATGCAACAAAAGAACCCTGCATTATTAGTTGAAAAAGCAGTAAAAGGAATGTTGCCTAAAAACAAATTGGGCGCTGAATTATTCCGTAATTTGAATGTAAATGTTGGTTCTGAGCACAAACACGGTGCACAACAACCAAAAACGGTTAACCTAAACGATTTAAAATAATGGCAGTTATTCACAAAATTGGAAGACGTAAATGTGCAGTTGCAAGAGTATATGTTCAAGAAGGAACAGGACAAATTATTGTAAACAAAAAAGCATTTGCTACGTACTTTCCAACTGCAACATTGCAGTACAAAGTAATGCAACCAATGACATTGACTGAAAACGTAGGTAACTATGATGTAAAAGTTAATGTGTATGGTGGTGGTTCAACAGGTCAAGCAGAGGCAGTACGTATGGCATTAGCTCGCGTTATGTGTGAAGTTGGCGAAGGAAACCGAGCTATTTTAAAGCCAGAAGGATTGTTGACAAGAGATCCAAGAATGGTTGAACGTAAGAAATTTGGTCAGAAAAAAGCTAGAAAGAGATTCCAATTCTCGAAACGTTAAATTTTTCTATTGGTATTTTGCATATTTTACTAAATGCATCGTATCGCATGTCTTACAAATTAAATTGAATTTAAAACAAGTTGTCGATATTCCTTTATAATTATTAAAAAAAGGAATTAGTTTAGCATCGAAATGCAGTCCAAAGTCTTCAATACAATAGTATGAAGCGAAAAAGGTGGCGCATTGCTAATCACGGAACGTAAACTATTACACAATGACAAACAAAATTGATGTTAAAGAATTATTAGAAGCAGGTGTACATTTTGGACACATGACTCGCAAGTGGGATCCAAACATGGCTCCTTACATTTATATGGAACGAAATGGTATTCATATCATTAATCTATATAAAACAGCTGCAAAAATCGAAGAAGCTTCTGCCGCCATGAAGAAAATTGCAGCATCAGGCAGAAAAATTTTATTTGTAGCTACCAAAAAACAAGCAAAAGATATTGTTGCTGAAAAAGCAGCAGCTTGTAACATGCCTTACATCACTGAAAGATGGCCAGGCGGAATGTTAACTAACTTTATTACCATTAGAAAAGCGGTCAAAAAAATGTCCACTATCGATAGAATGAAAAAGGACGGTACATTCATGACTCTCTCCAAAAAAGAACGTTTACAAGTAGATCGTTTACGTGCAAAATTAGAAAAAAACTTAGGTTCAATCTCAGATATGTCACGTTTACCAGCGGCTTTGTTCGTTGTAGATATTAAAGCAGAACACATCGCAGTTAAAGAAGCACAAAAATTAAACATTCCAGTTTTCGCAATGGTTGATACTAACTCTGATCCACGTGAAGTAGATTATGTTATTCCAGCCAATGATGATGCTTCTAAATCTATCGATAAAATTCTTTCTTTAGTAACTGCAGCCGTTATCGATGGTCTTGCAAATCGTACCTCTGATAAAGAAGAAGGAGACGATACTGAGGTGTCAACTGCAGAAGTAGTTGCCGAGGCAGTAGCCGCACCAGCAGTTGAGGTGGTAGTTGAAGCAGCAACAGATGTTGAAGCAACAACAGAAACAAAAATAGAAGAATAAATAAACAATTTAAAGATTGAGAGATTTAAGAATTGAAAGCGTATTGATTGCAAAATTAGTAGTACTTCCAATTACCTAAATTTTTCAATCTTTTAATCTTTAAATAAAAGAAAATGGCAGCAATTACAGCGGCAGACGTAAATAAATTAAGAACCATTACTGGTGCAGGTATGATGGACTGCAAAAAAGCTTTGGTAGAATCTGATGGCGACTTTGATTTAGCAATTGAAAACCTGAGAAAAAAAGGTCAAAAAGTAGCTGCAAACAGAGCTGACAGAGAAAATACAGAAGGAGCAGCGGTTGCACTAGTAAACGATGATAAAACCCAAGGTGTAGCAATAACATTAAATTGTGAAACTGACTTTGTAGGTAAAAATGAGGCTTTTGTTGCTTTGGCAAATGATTTAGCTAAAATTGCACTACATGCCGGTACAAAAGAGGATTTATTAGCAGCAGATTTTAACGGAATTACCGTTGCTGAGAAATTAATTGAGCAAACGGGTGTAATTGGAGAAAAAATTGAAATTAATTCTTTCGAAAAATTATCGGGCGCTTTTGTTGGTTCTTATGTACACTCTGGTAAAATAGCAACTTTAGTAGCATTATCAGCAAATGTTGATGGAGCAGAAGAAGCAGCAAAAAATGTTGCGATGCAAGCAGCTGCAATGAACCCAATTGCTTTAAATGAAGCTGGGGTAAATGCGGATACAATTGCAAAAGAAATTGAAATAGCTAAAGATTTATTACGTCAAGAAGGCAAACCAGAGGCAATGATTGAGAATATTGCAAAAGGTAAATTGGGTCGTTTCTTTAAAGACAATACTTTAGTAAATCAAGATTATATTAAAGACAATGCAGTTAGTGTTGCCGCTTATATTAAATCGGTTGATGCTAACCTGACTGTTACTGGATTTTCGCGAGTTGCTTTAGGATAATTTTATTCATACAACGATTTTATAGCGCTTATGGAAAAGTCGCATTTCAAACGAAATGCGACTTTTTTTGTTGGTTTTTTTATGTATTTTATTTTGGTGTACTGAAAATACGCGAACTTAAAATGCTATCTAGTCGTTATTGCAATTTTATTTTGAGAATTTTGTGAATTCCGATTTATCGTGTTTGTGTGCAAAAGCTCGTTTGATTGGTTACAACTCAAATACTTGTGCTTTTATATTGTATCAAAATCAACATTATCTGATAATAATAGTTACAATATATGTTTTAGAATGATATCTTAATTCTTTTTGCAGGCATAACTGTAAATTAAAAATGCAAATATATTCAAATGCAACTAAGACTATTCTTTACGACAAAAATTCGGATCTTTACTTTGTAGTAGATTAAAAATGAGTAT
>JAYVGC010000031.1:0-4634 GCA_043772535.1 Flavobacterium sp.
CCAACTATCCCCAAACTATTTATAACGCCCATGTCTGGTTTTATATTTTGTTTGAAGCCACTGTTTATTGTAATGAAGTTTTCTTGCGAATTATAACAATTATTAATTACTTTCGATATGATAATCGACGTTTTATCGATCCCTTTTAGGTCTGCAATGGATGGTAGTTTTGTTGTGTCCTTCATGTTAAATAATAATCCTTTTAATCTAGCATTTTCTAATGCTAACTCGTCATTTTGAGTTTTTAAATCAAAGTATTCTTTCACATTATTAACTTCTGAATAAAATGTACCACTCAAAAAATTCGCTGAACTAACAATTTTACTTTTATGGTATGTATGCGATTGAATAGTTAATACTATTGAAATTATGAATAGCAACAAAAACAGCATACGATGGCTGTTTTTAAATATAAAATTAATTATTTGTTGCATTTTTAAGTATTCATTTATGACACATCGTACAAAATTATTATTTTATAAGAATGCTCTTGAATTTATTAATGTTTTTTAACGCCATTCCGGTACCTCTCACTACTGCTTTCAGTGGGTCGTCAGCAATATAAACGGGTAAATCAGTTTTTAACGAAATACGCTTATCTAAACCTCTAAGCATTGAGCCTCCACCTGCCAAATAAATTCCGGTATTATAAATATCTGCAGCTAATTCTGGTGGTGTTTGTGATAGTGTTTCCATCACCGCATCTTCAATTCTTTGAATGGATTTATCTAATGCTTTTGCTATTTCTCTAAACGACACTTCTACTTGTTTTGGTTTGCCGGTTAGTAAATCTCGGCCTTGTACCGACATGTCTTCTGGCGGTGACTCTAATTGATCGGTTGCAGCACCTACTTGAATTTTTATCTTTTCGGCAGTTGTTTCTCCCACAAAAAGATTGTGCTGGGTGCGCATATAATAAATGATATCATTTGTAAATACGTCACCAGCAATTTTAACTGATTTATCACATACAATACCACCCAATGCAATAACGGCAATTTCGGTAGTTCCTCCTCCAATGTCCACAATCATGTTTCCTTTGGGTTGCATAATATCGATACCGATGCCTATTGCAGCAGCCATAGGTTCATGAATTAGGTACACTTCTTTTCCGTTTACTCGTTCGCATGATTCTTTTACAGCACGCATTTCTACTTCGGTTATGCCCGACGGTATGCAAACTACCATTCGAAGTGCTGGGGTAAACATTTTTTTATTTAGCGCAGGAATACTTTTAATTAACATTTTAATCATTTGTTCCGAAGCATCAAAATCTGCAATTACACCGTCTTTTAGCGGACGAATTGTTTTTATGTTTTCGTGGGTTTTTCCTTGCATCAAATTGGCTTCTTTACCAACGGCAATAATTTTTCCTGTAATTCTATCTCTTGCAACGATCGATGGACAATCTATAACCACTTTGTCGTTGTGAATAATTAAAGTATTTGCAGTACCAAGGTCAATGGCAATGTCTTCGGTCATAAAATCAAAAAAGCCCATAGTATTGTTGGGTATTAAAAGTTATTGTATATCTAGCGTGCGAAGTTACTAAAATTAATGTTTAAAATGACGTGTTCCAGTAAATACCATTGCAACTTTATTTTCATTACAAAACGCAATACTTAAATCGTCTTTAATGGATCCACCAGGTTGAATTACTGCCGTTATTCCTGCATTATGCGCAATTGCAACACAATCTGGAAAAGGAAAAAATGCATCGCTTGCCATTACCGCACCTTTTAAATCAAATTTAAAAATTTTTGCCTTTTCAATTGCTTGTTTTAATGCGTCAACTCGCGAGGTTTGTCCTGTTCCTGACGAAATTAATGTATTGTTTTTGGCAAAAACTATGGTATTTGATTTGGTGTTTTTACAGATTTTCGATGCAAATAATAAATCATCTATTTCTTGTGAATTGGGTTCGGTAACGGTAACGTTTTTTAACATTTGTTTTGTGTCGGTCACCTTATTTTTATCTTGTACCAAAAAACCATTTAAGCACGTTCGCACGGAAGTATTTGATACGTCATCTTCATTTATTTTTAAAATTATTCTATTTTTCTTTTCAGATAAAATGTTAACCGCCTCTATATCATAACTTGGTGCAATTACAACTTCGCAAAAAAGCATGTTTATTTCGGCTGCAGTAGCCATATCAATAGCACAATTAGAAATTAAAACACCCCCAAAAGCTGAGGTTGGATCGCAGGCCAGTGCATCTAAATAAGCCTCTTTTATGTTATTTCTTGTAGCCACACCGCAAGCGTTATTGTGTTTTAAAATGGCAAATGTAGGTTTGTCATTTTTAAATTCTGCAATTAAACTTACTGCTGCGTCAACATCTAGCAGGTTATTATACGATAATTCTTTGCCATGTAATTTATCAAATAATGCTTCAAAATCACCAAAGAAAAACCCTTTTTGATGTGGGTTTTCTCCATAGCGCAAAGGCTGTACCTGCGTTTGGCTAATTTTAAGTGCTGGTTCAGCTTGGTCTTGGTTTAAATAATTAAAAATAGCGGTATCGTAATGCGATGAGACGTTAAATGCTTTTTGTGCTAGTTTTTTTCTTTGCGTTAAAGTTGTCTGCCCGTTTTGATGTTCTAAAATTTCAAGCAAAATCGAATATTCATTAACGGAAGGAACGATTACAGTACTTTCAAAATTTTTAGCTGCTGCACGAATCAATGCTATACCTCCAATATCAATTTTTTCTATAATTTCGTCGTCGGATGCATTTGAGGTTACAGTTTTTTCAAAAGGATATAAATCAACGATTACTAAATCGATTTGTGGAATGGCAAATTCTTGCATTTGTTGCACATCTAGTGCGTCATTTGGGCGGTTTAAAATACCTCCAAATACTTTGGGATGAAGCGTTTTTACACGTCCTCCTAAAATAGAGGGGTATGACGTTACATCTTCCACAGCAATAACTGGAATACCTAAGTTTTTTATAAACTCTTCAGTACCGCCTGTCGAATATAAAATTACATTTCTCGCATGTAATTGTTTAATAATTGGTGCTAAACCTTCTTTTGAAAAGACGGAAATTAACGCTGATTTAATAGTTGTTGTAGCTGACATTATATATGTGTTGTTTGTTTTGCAAAAGTAGTTTTTTTAATTTATTTTATATTTTATAATTAAAAAAAGTTTTATAATTTGGCGGTATAATTTAAGTTTATTTTTAAATTCAAGTGCTACTTTTTTTTACCTGAAATTTTAATGTTCAAAACGCCTTAATCGCAAATTTTGAAGTACCGATATTTATCGTTTTTTCAGCTTTTGCACTGCCATAAAATGTACATTTATATCATGGTCAACATTTAAGGAGCTTTTGTTACAAAAAAAGAAATGGAATTTAAATGTAACAAATGATTTACTTGAAACACTAATTTTGTAAATTTGAAGGTTGAATTTTTTATAAAATTTAAAAATGTATTAATTAAGTGTCACTATGAAAATGTATCTCAGGCTGATTTCGGAAAGTTTTAAATTTGCAATGAATGCGCTACGAACCAATAAATTACGAACTTTATTGTCGTTACTAGGAGTTACAATTGGTATATTTTCGATAATTGCAGTTTTGGCAGCAGTTGATTCATTAGATAAAAAAATCAAAAAAGATTTGAGTAGTTTAGATAAAAACATGGTTTATTTATTTAAAGGTAGTTTTGGACCAAGCGAAATTCCGAGATGGAAGCGCGATCAGTTTCCTGAAGTAAAATATGATGAGTATTTATTTTTAAAAAACAATATGCCAAATGTAGCAGAAATGGCATTTCAACTTTTTGTTCGACCTGAAACTGTTAAAAATGATCAAAAATCAATTAGTGATGTTAGTATAGTTCCAGTTTCGTATGAGTATATTGATATTCAAGCTTTGGAATTTGATGCAGGACGGTTTTATAATGAAGTAGAAAGTAATCGTGGTGCCGCCGTAGCAGTTATCGGAAGCGAAATTGCAACGTCGTTGTTTGCTAATGTTGATCCAATTGGAAAAACAATAAGGCTTTATGGGCAACAATTTAACGTTATTGGTGTGCTAAAAAAACAGGGCGAAGGTACATTTGGTGGCTCAGACGATGCCTCGGTTTTTTTGCCTGTTAATTTTGTTCGACGAA
Organism: Flavobacterium sp.; assembly: GCA_043772535.1. Taxonomy (GTDB): domain Bacteria; phylum Bacteroidota; class Bacteroidia; order Flavobacteriales; family Flavobacteriaceae; genus Flavobacterium. Next base: position 4,128 of record JAYVGC010000031.1, read on the forward strand.
TGTATGGTGATAATAACAAATCAATGACCAAAGTAATCGTTATAAAGCCGACAAAAAACGTTGATATGGATGAGTTTAGAGCGGTTTTGAGTCAAAAACTACGAACAATGCGTGGTTTAAAAACATCTGAAATTGACAATTTTTTTATAAATGTTTTTTCAGGTTTTACCGATTTAATAGATGGCTTTATAGGAAGTTTAAACGTGGGTGGATGGGTAATAGCTGGTTTTTCGTTATTAGTAGGCGGATTTGGCGTAGCAAATATTATGTTTGTTTCGGTTAAAGAACGAACTAATTTGATAGGAATACAAAAATCATTGGGAGCTAAAAACCGTTTCATATTATTTCAGTTTTTATTTGAAGCTATTATTTTATGCTTAATTGGTGGTATTATAGGTATATTGATGGTTTGGGGCATAGCAGCCCTTTTATCATCATTGTTAGATTTTGAATTTATTTTAAGTTTTAAAAATATTTGTTTAGGAACAGGGTTAGCGATGGTTATTG
>JAYVGC010000032.1:0-11837 GCA_043772535.1 Flavobacterium sp.
CAAACTCGATGATATTATTTCAAAAATTAACCAACTTAAACTTCACCGAGAATGAATCAACTACTTATTAATCCTTTTGCAAAATATTCTGAAAATAAACTATTTGCTATCGGAATTATTGGAAACGTTCTTTTGATAGCCTTAAGTTTTGTTTTAAACACATTGCTTGCCGGAAATTTAAAAATAGTATATCTAAACAAAATCGACTTAAATAGTGCGCTCTTTTCAAACGGAATCATTGTTGCGATTACAACAATCGGAATCTATATTTTAGGACAAGTAATCAACAAAAAGACACGGTTTATCGATATTTTAAATACCGTACTTATTAGCCGATGTGTGCTGGTTTTATTTCCTTTATTAAATATTAATAATCTATTTTATGTACTATCAGAACGAATTAAAAACACATTGATTGTTGCAAATACGGCAAAGATATTGAGTTCTAATTTATATGTGCTGCTACTTTTATGTGTTCCTATAATCATCACCTTAATTTGGTTCTTTATTTTACTTTTCAACGGATTCAAAATTGCAACAAATGCCAAAGGATCAAAAGTGGTAGCGCAATTTGCAGGTACTTTAATAATTATCGAAATCATTACAAGGCTATTAATTCTTAATTTTTTATAAAATGGTAAAAATCACTAAAAAACAAAATCTACTGCTAATCGATATAATCGGTTTTCACAAAATTTGGGCATTAAAACACCAACTTCGCGTTACAAAACAAGATGTTATTTCGGCTTATCAAAACGAATCTGAACTTGAAAAGAGCAAAGGATTTCGATTTGGCACCTACATTCCAAATTTTATTACAGCAGGAACATTTAGAAAACTTGACGGAACAACTAATTTTTGGGATGTAATGAATACAAAAAATACAATTATTATAGAATTGCGAAATAATTTTTACCACAAACTTTATCTCGAAGTTGAAAATCCAATTGAAACTATAACACTACTTACCTCTTAATAAAATGAAAAAAATAACCTACCTGCTTTTATTAGCAACAAGTTTACAGCCCGTGTTTTCGCAAAATTTTGAAGGAAAATGGGCAGGGATTTTAAATGTTCAAGGGATGCAACTGCACCTACTATTTACTATTTCAAAAACAGAAAAAGGCTTTCTAACGACCATGGACAGTCCGGATCAAGGAGCGAAAAATATTCCAATTACAGAAACCATAGTTACGGATAATAATATTGCTTTAAAAATTCCCGCTGCTACGATAAGCTATATTGGTAATTTACAAAACGATACAATAAATGGAATGTTTACACAAAACGGTCAAAATTTTAAAATGATTTTAACCAAGTCGATTGCCGATGCAGCGATTTCAAAAAGACCACAAGAACCGCAAGCCCCATTTTCATACTTATCTGAAGAAGTAGAATTTATAAATAAAAAAGAAAAAATAGTACTTTCAGGTACGCTTACATTACCTAAAGCGAAAGGCTTATTTGCAGCAGTAATTTTAATATCCGGCAGCGGACCTCAAAACAGAAATGAAGAATTATTCGGACATAAACCGTTTTTAGTATTAGCAGATTACCTAACCAAAAATGGTATTGCTGTGCTTAGGTACGACGACCGAGGAGTAGAAAAATCAAAAGGTGATTTTAAACAAGCCACATCAGCTGATTTTGCTACTGATGTTGAAAGCGCCATTGCATATCTGCAAACGCGTCCCGAAATTAACAGTACTAAAATAGGACTCATTGGCCATAGCGAAGGCGGTATTATTGCACCAATGGTTGCGGCAAAAAATAATGCAGTAGATTTTATAGTTTTACTTGCGGCACCAGCGCTTCAAGGCGATAAACTGCTGCTTTTGCAAAAAGAAAAGTTAGAACGTGCTTTGAGCATACCAGAAAATGACATTCAGAAAGGACAGCAGATTTTTTCAAAATTGTACACAATGCTGCAAGCAAAACACGAAGATGAAACGATAAAATCATATTTAATAACCAGTTTTGGCTCAGCTGCGAGCGAAAATGAAATAAATGGTATCATAAAACAATTACAAAGCAAATGGATGCAATTTTATATCAATTATGATCCGGCAATTGCACTTAAAAAAGTTAAATGTGCAGTACTGGCATTAAATGGCGAAAATGATTTACAGGTTCCGTATCAACAAAATCTAAATGGAATTAAAGCCGCACTACCAAAAGCTAAAAATTCTAAAACAACGTTTAAATCATATCCAAAATTAAATCATTTGTTTCAAACATCAGCGACAGGTTTACCAGCAGAATATCAAACCATCGAAGAAACTTTTGCGCCAATTGTGCTGCAAGATATCGGTAATTGGATATTGGAAGTTACACATTAAAATTAATTTTATTTTAAATCCGTTATTTTTTTACCAAGTGGTATTTTTTTTATTCATTTGCACCTCAAACAAATTTTTAAAATGAAAAAAATATTATTTTTGCTTTCGGCTGTAACTATTTTGATCTCGTGCGAGGAAAAAAAACCAGCGAACAACCTTGAAATTACGGGTTATATTAAAGACTTAAAAAACGGAGTTCTTTATATCAAAAAAGTAAAAGACACGTCATTAGTTGCCGTTGATACCATTAAAATTAATGGCGACTCACATTTTGTAACCAACATCACAGTAGATGTGCCACAAATGTATTATCTAATATTAGACCGTGGTGTTACAATTTCGGGCGATAATAGCATTTCGTTTTTTGCAGAGTCGGGTAAAATGACAATTGAAAGTTCACTCGCCTTTTATTCATCGGATGTAAAAATTACAGGTTCAAAAAATCAAGCCCTGTATGATGAATATAAAAAAGTTGCGAATCAATTTGTAGATCAAAACTTAGACTTGGTTGAAGCTAAATTTGCCGCGTACCAAGACAAGAACGCTTCTGAATTAGAAAAAATAAGATTAAAACAAGAATCTATTTTAAAGCGAAAATACCTCTACACTACCAATTTTGCTGTAAATAATGCGGCTTTTGAGGTGGCGCCTTATATTACTTTGGCCGAAATATCTGATATTAATATAAAATATTTAGATACTATTCAAAAAAGTATGTCAACAAAAGTTTCCAAATCTATTTATGGCAAAAAATTAAATGAGCTAATTAAAGAAAGGTTGAAAGAGTAAAGAGCAAAAAAAAACCATCTTTTTCGAGATGGTTTTTTTTAAATTTATTTACAACTTTTGCTAAGATGGACTTTTCTAGTTGGATCAGCAGTATCAGCAGGACACGCTGGTATTGCACTGAAAGCATAAGGTAAACCCGTAGTTGGGTTTTTGATTTCAACACGCGTTAAAATATCATCATTATCGTCATCAATATCGTACATATCTGGTACACCATCTGAATCTGTATCAATATTTAACGGATTAACTTTCCATCTTTCAGTAGCTGTTAAAGTTCCAAAACTTCGCTCATCTTTTGTCAAAATTCCATCACGATCATGATCTCGATAACGTAATTCACACAATTTAAAAGAAAAAGCAATTGGAGTATATGACGGAATTACGCCCGCGCTTGCGTCATAATAAGCTAAGCCTGATGGTAAAAACACAACTCCAGCTCCGAAATCTTTAAAGATAGGTGCGTTTGGTGGGGCAGATTCATGAGTACCAGTCTTAAACCTAGGTAATATATGGCCCAAACCAGTTACTAATTCTTGCAGTCTAAACCACACTGGATTTACCGAATTTTCAAATTCTGTAGATGCATCTACTAAAACGGTTCCTCTATAATTAACATATACAGAATCCATTGAAGTAGGTCTGCGTTGAGTGCCGTCGTTAAATTTTATGTAGTAAAACTTATAATTAATTCCGTCTTCAACTACATTTGTGTCAACTAAATACGTATGCGGTAGTTTTCGCATTGACGCTGATAAATCGGTTGTAGATTCAAAACTTACAGTTTGGTTGTTTGCAACAGTAGGAGGAATTAATTTATGTGTTTTAAAATAAGTATCAATAGCGGTACTATCTGTGATAAATTGCTCTTTGTAATCTCGTAAAGGAATTGGTACAAAAGTGTCATTGTTTTTTGAACAAGAAGATAAAATCAACACTACAACTAAGATTGATAAAAAACGAAAAAAGTTATTCATAATATGCCTATTTTTGTGCGCAAGATACTAAAATGATTTATTTTTGTAGCATATTTAACGTTGATTTTAGAAAAAAATGAGAGTAGATAAATACTTGTGGTGCGTACGATACTACAAAACAAGAAATATGGTGACCGAAGCTTGTAAAAAAAACCACATAACCGTGAACGGACAAGTTGCAAAAGCTTCAAGAGAAGTCTATCCTAGCGATAAAGTAACTTTTCGAAAAGATCAAATTATACATATTATTTCAGTTTTAGATATTCCAGAAAGTCGTGTTGGTGCAAAATTGGTAGCTATGTACAGAAAAGATGAAACCCCAGCGGAATCATTTGCGCATTTAGAATTATTAAAGTTATCTAAAGAACATTATAGAAAAACAGGAACCGGACGCCCAACAAAAAAAGACAGACGTGATATTGACGGTATTGAAATTGCAGAAACTGACGACGATTTAATTTAAATTATAAAAAATTATGACAGCAAACATCATACTAAACCATCAGGAAATAGCACATAAAATAAAGCGAATCGCCTATCAAATATATGAAACTTTTGTTAATGAAAAAACAATCGTAGTTGCGGGTATATCGAGTAATGGCTTTGAATTTGCAAAAAAAATTAGTACTGCATTACAAGAAATCACTGAATTAGAAATAATATTATGCGAAGTTTTTATTAACAAACAGCAGCCGAATTTAGTAATAACAACTTCTATTTCATCGGCTATGTACCAAAATAAAGGAATCGTTTTAGTAGATGATGTTTTAAACTCAGGTAGTACGTTAATTTATGGTGTAAAACATTTTTTAGAGGTGCCAATAACAAAATTAAAAACAGCAGTTTTAGTAGATCGTAATCATAAAAAATATCCTGTTAAAGTTGATTTTAAAGGCATTTCGTTATCTACCTCATTATTTGAACAGGTAACTGTAGTTTTTGAAAATCAAAACAATCATGCTATTTTACATTAATAAAATCTCAATTTCTTTCACAATTGTAGCTACACTTTTATCGTTAACGTCAACTGCAAAAGTGGCCATACGATAATAATAGTTTCGCTCAAAAAGTTGCTTTGCAATAAATTCTTTTGCGTTAGCATCACTCAAATTGGCGATTAATGGTCGTTTTTCTTTCTCAAATTGTAATCTCTTAAATAGCGTTTCAATAGATGCTTTTAAATAAATTGATCTACAATTGGCAAAATTCAATAATTCGTGATTATTAAAATAACAAGGTGTGCCGCCACCGGTACTTAGTATTAAACTATCGGTTTGCGCTGTTATATCTTGAAAAATTTGATGCTCTAACTTTCTAAAAAACAGTTCTCCTTTTTCGGAAAAAATATTTTTAATCGACATTTTTTGACTTTCTTCAATCAAAATATCCAAGTCTTCAAACTTTATATTTAAACTTTTAGATAACTCTTGGGCAATAATTGACTTTCCAGAACCCATATAACCTACTAAAATGATTTTCATATTTTAAATAAAGCCCTACAAATAAGGCATTTAACAATTATTATTAAAAAAAGACAAATTTAAAACAAAATAGCTTTGAAAAATAAATAAAATCGCCTTATATTTGCACCCGCATTAAAGAAACAAAAAAAGACTCGATAGCTCAGTTGGTAGAGCACATCACTTTTAATGATGGGGTCCTGGGTTCGAGCCCCAGTCGGGTCACCAAAAGTTAAGTGTAATGCTTAACTTTTTTTATTTATAGTTTCATGGCCACGTGGAGAAACGGTAGACTCGCCATCTTGAGGGGGTGGTGCTCGCAAGGGCGTGAGGGTTCAAATCCCTCTGTGGTCACAATAAAACCCTAACTAATAAAAGTAATTAGTTGGGGTTTATTTATTTATGTGTTTTATTTCTTACAATTTTTAAAGCATTTTCGTTGGTAAAATTCCTAATTTCGTTTGAAAACAATTTATTTTAAAAATGCATTAGTAAATGTGCTTTTTTCTATTTACTTTTGTTTAACGAAAACAATCAATCGATGAACAATATAAAAAATACTTTTAGTATTAAAGATTTAGAAAATTTATCGGGCATTAAAGCACACACCATTCGAATTTGGGAAAAACGATACAATGTATTGGAACCAATGAGAACAGAAACAAACATCAGGTTTTACGATTTAAGTTGTTTACAAAAATTACTTAACATTACCTTACTTCACGATTACGGGTATAAGATATCAAAAATATCAAAAATGCCCGAAGAAAAAATACCTTCGCTGGTACGAGAAATCATATCTCAAAAAAGTGCAAAAAATCATGCCATTAGCTCTTTTAAGATGGCAATGATGAATTTTGATCAAACACTTTTTGCAAGTACTTATACCAGTTTATTATCCGAAAAATCATTTAAAGAAATTTTTTACGACGTATTTATTCCGCTAATGAATGAAATTGGTTTTTTATGGCAAACCGATACTATAACACCAGCGCACGAGCATTTTTTAAGTTATTTGATAAAACAAAAATTGCTCATAAATATTGAAAAACTACAATTAGTTGCCCCCACGAAAACCGATCAAATTTTTGTTTTATATTTACCCATGAATGAAATTCATGAGCTAGGTTTAATGTACCTTAATTATGAAATAATTTCTAAAGGGTACAAAACTATTTATTTGGGTGAAAGTGTTCCGACAGAAAATCTTAAAAGTTTAAATAATTATTTCGATAATATAACATTTGTATGCTACTCCACTGTAGAGCCAACAGCTAATGATATGCATCAATACATTAACAATGTTGAAGCTGAAGTGCTTGAGGAAACATCATCACTTTGGATTTTAGGAAAAACAACCGAACAAATCGATATTACAAAATTTAGTTCCAAGGTAACGATTTTCAATTCAATTGCAAATCTGATTGAAAATATATAGCATAAAAAAATAAAAATTATATAGGTTATTACTAATATTATGAATAAAAATATCTCAATAATAGGTTCCGGATTTTCATCACTTGCTGCCTCATGCTATCTGGCTCAAATGGGTTATGACGTTACGATTTATGAAAAAAACAAAACAATTGGTGGTCGCGCAAGACAATTAATTCGGGACGGCTTTACATTTGATATTGGCCCATCGTGGTATTGGATGCCCGACGTTTTTGAAAAATTCTTTGCCGATTTTAATAAAAAACCATCAGATTATTATGGTCTTACTAAATTAGCACCCGCCTACCAAGTGTTTTTTGGAGTAAATGATTTTGTGTCTATTGCCGATAATTTACCCTCAATTATACAAACTTTTGAAGAAATAGAAACAGGTAGTGGCAAAAAGTTAGCCTCATTTATGAAAGAAGCACAAGCTAATTATACTATTGCCATTAAAGATCTCGTTTACAGACCAGGCGAATCTCCATTAGAACTGATTACTTTGGAAACAACAACACGGGTAAACCAGTTTTTTTCGAATGTAAGTAAAGATATTCGAAAGAAATTTCAAAACAAAAAACTAGTACAGATACTAGAATTTCCGGTCTTATTTTTAGGTGCAAAACCATCTGATACACCGTCTTTTTACAGTTTTATGAACTATGCTGATTTTGGTTTAGGTACATGGCAACCCACTGGCGGAATGTACTCAGTGATTTTGGGTATGGAAAAATTAGCAACGGAATTAGGTGTAAAAATAAAAACCGATGCTAATGTAGAAAAAATTATAGTCGAAAATAAAAAATCAGTTGGTATTGTTAGTAACGGTAAAGAAATCAGATCAGATATTGTACTTTCGGGCGCGGACTACCATCACTCAGAAACGTTGCTAGATGCAAAAGACCGTCAATATTCAGAAAAATACTGGGATAAAAAAATTTTTGCACCCTCATCACTACTGTTTTATGTAGGTTTTGATAAAAAGTTAGATAAAGTTGCTCATCATAATTTGTTCTTTGATGTTGATTTTGATGCGCACGCCTCAGAAATTTACGACGATGCAAAATGGCCAAAAGAACCCCTATTTTATGCTAATTTTACATCAGTAACGAATGACGGATTAGCCCCTGAAGGTTGCGAAAATGGCTTCTTTTTAATACCAATTGCACCAGGTCTTGAAGACACGCAAGAACTTAGAGATTATTATTTTGAAAAGATAATTACGCGATTTGAAAAGATAACAGAGCAAAATGTAAGAAAAAATGTTATTTTTACACAATCATTTTGCGTAAACGACTTTATAAAAGAATACAATTCGTATAAAGGAAATGCGTACGGCATGGCGAATACTATAATGCAAACTGCTTTTTTGCGCCCAAAATTAAAAAGTAAAAAAGTAGAAAATTTATATTTTACTGGGCAATTAACGGTTCCTGGACCGGGAGTTCCACCATCGTTAATTTCAGGAAAATTAGTGGCCGATTTGATTAAAAAATATACAAAATAAAAGTGTACCCTTATTTATGAAATCAATTTTTGACAAAGTTTCTTTTGATTGTAGCAGAAATGTAACAAAATCGTACAGCACTTCATTTTCTGCAGCCGTAAAAATGTTAGGCATATCAATACGCCAAGACATTTACAATATCTATGGCTTTGTTCGTTTTGCGGATGAAATTGTAGATACCTTTCACGAATATAATAAAGAGGAACTTTTTGAATTGTTTGAAAAAGATTTGGTTACATCATTACAAAATAAAATAAGTTTAAATCCGATTTTAAATTCATTTCAGTTTACAGTCAATAAATATAAAATTCCGATAGAATTAATAAATGCTTTTATGAAAAGTATGAAATTAGATCTGTCAAAAAAAGAATACAGCACCGACGATGAATACAAAGAATATATTTACGGTTCAGCCGATGTAGTTGGTTTAATGTGTTTAAAAGTATTTGTAAATGGCAATAATGAGCAATACGAATTGCTGAAAGAATCCGCGATGCGATTAGGATCTGCTTTTCAGAAAGTAAATTTTTTACGCGATTTGAAAGCAGACTATGAAGATCTCAATCGTACTTATTTTCCAAATACAGACTTATCCAAGTTAGACGAAACGTCAAAAGCACAAATTATCAATGAAATTCAAGCTGATTTTGATGCTGGGTTTGAAGGTATAAAAAATTTACCTGCCGAAGCTAAATTTGGCGTTTATACAGCTTATTCGTTTTATAAAAAATTATTGTATAAACTAAAACAAACTCCGTCGTCTGACATAAAAAACACACGCATTCGGGTGCCCGATTATCAAAAATACAGCTTGTTTGCCAAATGTTATGTTTCATATAAATTTAATTTGGTTTAAACATAACCGCGTTACCTTGAATTACATAGTCACAAATTTAACTTTTATTTCATTTTTGTTTTTTGCTTTTTAAAATTTATATAGTGAAATTTGTAACATAAAATAAATTTTTGCAGTTATATGCAGCGTTTATTGAAATTTATTATCTAATGATTACAATTTAATTTTATTATTATGTGGTTACATCTTTTTGTTTTTGTATTAACTTTTTGTATAATGGAATTTATGGCATGGTTTACTCATAAGTATGTTATGCATGGGTTTCTTTGGAACCTACATGCCGATCATCATGAAAAAAATCATGACTCTTGGTTTGAAAGGAACGATGCGTTTTTTATTTTTTATGCAGTGGTTAGTATTGGGTGCTTTTTGTTGTGGCAAAAAGGCATATTAGAAATTGGAATTTCAATTGGTTTAGGCATTTTTGCTTACGGAATGTCGTATTTTGTTGTGCACGATATTTTTATTCATCAACGATTTAAATTATTTCGAAATGCCGATAATAGGTATGCAAAAGGCGTTCGACGTGCACATAAAATGCATCATAAACATAGAGGCAAAGGTGATGGTGAATGTTTCGGAATGTTGTTTGTACCATTCAAGTATTTTAAGAAATAAATAACAAGTTTAAGAAAGTCCCGATAAAATATCGGGACTTTTTTTTATGCCCAAACGAGAAATTAATTACTTAAAATACCACTTAAAACATCTAATTGCTTGCTATCTATCGTGGCCTTTTGAAGAATAGAAAACAACTTAAGAGCATTTTCTGGTTTCATATCATTACCTAAAATTCGTGCTACCGCAAACCCATTTTCTTTTTTGTTTCCAAACAATACAAACTCATCGATGTGCTTTTCATCGCCTACAAAACTAATACTCGCACCTGCTGCACCTGAACCAAATTTTATTAATTGGTGGTAATTTGTAGTGTCCTTTAAAATTGCTACAAGTTTACTTTTTTCTGCAGTATATCTCCTTTTATTTGTTTGGTTTACTTTAAATACCAAAACATTTATTTTTTGAAATGAAGATAAAATAGTGACTTCTTCACTAGTTAACTTCAATTTGTCGATTGTCAATATACTAGGCGAAATATCAACCGAAACAAAATTTGGCTGATCTTGGTTTTGAACAAAGTACTGCTGCAAGCTCGATTTATTGTTACAACTCATAAAAAATAAACTTACGCAAATGGCGATAAAAAATATTGTTTTTGACATGTTTTATTTGTTTTAATTACTCAGTAAAGTACGTTTTACAGCACTATTATTTATTAAACTTGATTATATTGCTTTAAATTTACAGTTCCTCTTTATAAATAATGACTCATTTTGTTTGGTTAAAGATCGGAATAATATAACATATTATTTTATAGTTTGCGACAATATTGTATTCTTATTTTTTCATTTATGCCCTATACTATCAAGTCATACGATGTATTATGTTTTATAAAAAAACACACCGAAGTGTGTTTGTGCCGCTTCAAAAATTTATTTTTTGCTAGCTTTTTTTAAATTGGTACCACCTGGCAAATTCATTTTATCGGTCAATATAGATAATTCATCTAAATCAAAATTACCTGTTAAAGACATTAGCACAGACTGCTCTTTGCCCGAGCCTTCAATAAACATCATCAATTCTTTAATTTGCGATTCGTTACCACCTGATTTTACATAAATTTTTACATTTTTTCCTTTTTCATTAATTTGCATTAACTCTTCTAGTCCTTCGGTTTTAACAAATTTATCGGCTGTGTATTTCATTTCATCAGATTTTTTGTCGCTAGCCGTCATAAATACTTTTAGGTTATCTAGTTTTTTTACTAAAGCCATAAATTGCTGTCCTTCTTTATCTTTAGCATCAATTTTACTCATTAACGAAAACATTTTTTTATTTACAATAATAGTGGTAATATCATCTTGATTATCAAACTTGTCGAAAACCGATTGTCCAAAAAAGGTGTTTGATAGTAAAACAAAGACTAAAATTGCTGTTACTTTTTTTAAATTTTTCATATTTTTTTATTTTAACTTGTGATTTTTTTATTTTTTTTTTGGTTTGACTATAACATTTTTAATTAAAAATTCGATCTTTTGATTTTTGATATTCGGTAACATAATTTACACTTTCAATACCTGAATTCAGGTGATTTGATAAAATTGCGAGCGCTTTTTGGGTTTCTTTTAACGCCATCTCGGGATTGTTAAACGTTCCTAATTCTGTAACATAAACTGTTTGTGATTTATGAACTGTAAAAAAAACACCAACTCCATACATAATAATTATAGTTGCCGCGATACTTAACCATGTGGTTGTTTTTTTTTTGGTTTGAAGGATTAGCTTTGTTTCAAATTTTTCTTGTTTTGCGTGCTTGTAATAACCAAAAATAACTTGGTAGTGTTGCAAGTGTTGTGCTACATTTGATGACGAAAAGTACAATTGCAATGTCTTTTCTTCTGCAATACTTGTTGCTGC
>JAYVGC010000033.1:0-4608 GCA_043772535.1 Flavobacterium sp.
TCTTTGTCTAAAACGGTGTCTCTGTCTAAGATGATTTCGTTACGCTCAATAGAAACTACTTCGCCTGTATCTTCATCAACAAAATCTTCATGCCAAGTATTTAAAACACGGGCAGCAAGACGACGTCCAATATATTTTTTTAATCCTGTTTTTGAAACTTTTATTTCCTCAGCAAGGTCAAAAATTTCTAAAATGTCTTTATCTCTTTCAAAACCGATAGCACGGAAAAGAGTAGTTACAGGTAATTTTTTCTTTCTATCAATATACGCGTACATGACGTTATTTATATCGGTAGCAAATTCTATCCACGAACCTTTAAAAGGAATTACTCGGGCAGAATACAATTTGGTTCCATTTGCATGAAATGACTGTCCGAAGAAAACCCCAGGAGAACGGTGCAATTGAGAAACAACAACTCGTTCGGCGCCATTGATAACGAATGTACCACTAGGTGTCATATAAGGAATTGTTCCTAAATATACATCTTGAACTATGGTTTCGAAATCTTCATGCTCTGGATCGGTACAGTATAACTTTAATCTTGCTTTTAATGGTACGCTGTGCGTTAAACCACGTTCGATACACTCTTGAATAGTGTAACGCGGTGGGTCAACAAAATAATCTAAAAATTCTAATACAAATTGGTTTCTTGTATCTGTAATTGGAAAGTTTTCCATGAAGGTGTTGTATAATCCTTCGTTGCCTCTTTCATCTGATTTAGTTTCTAATTGAAAAAAATCTTTGAACGACTTTACCTGTACATCCAGAAAATCTGGAAAATTCGGTATGTTTTTCGTTGAGGCAAAATTCAATCTTTCAGTCTGATTTGTTATCATCAATGGAGAAAATTTTGATTTAAAAAAAATAATTTTTGTGTAAAACAATGTTATTTATAAAACAATCTATACTTTCTTTTTTTAATCGATACCTCTTTAAAAATAATATAAAAGTAACTTTTACATCGATTTTCTTTCATCGTACTGATTTAAAAACTTTTTAGTACTTACTATTTTTTAATAAAACTTGATATAATTTTATTATACGAAAAATGGTTTAGGTCATTGGGGTACTAAACCCAAGACCTAAACCTAATTCTAAAGCGATGTACGAGTTACTTTAACTCAACAACTGCTCCAGCTTCTTCTAAAGATTTTTTCAAACCTTCAGCTTCTGCTTTAGATACACCCTCTTTAATGTTAGATGGTGCACCGTCTACTAAATCTTTAGCTTCTTTTAATCCTAAACCAGTTAATTCTTTTACTGCTTTAACAACAGCAAGTTTAGAAGCACCTGCTTCTTTTAGAACAACTGTAAACTCAGTTTGCTCTTCAACGGCTGCTTCACCTCCACCTGCTGCTACAACTACTGCTGCTGCTGCTGGCTCAATTCCGTACTCGTCTTTTAATATTGTAGCTAAATCGTTTACTTCTTTAACTGTTAAGTTTACTAATTGTTCTGCGAATTGTTTCAAATCTGCCATTTTTTCTATCGTATTAAAATGATTTGTTATTAATTTTTTTATTCAGTGCGTTTATTATAAAATTTAAGTTGTGAATAAATACTTAAATTATTCTTCTGATTTCTCAAATTGATTTAAAAGTGCAGAAATTACCCTTTGTGCAGGAGATTGAAGCAATCCTATGATTTCTCCAATAACTTCTTCTTTTGATTTCAAAGTTGCTAAGCTATCTAAAAGATCATCACCAATGTAAATTTCACCGTTGATATATGCTCCTTTAAAAGCTGGTTTTTCAGATTTTTTTCTGAATTCTTTGATAATTTTACCCGGTGCGTTAGCGATATCAGCAATAAAAATAGAAGAATTTCCTTTTAATACTGATGCTAAATCTCCGTAGTCATTATCAGAAGCTTCCATTGCTTTTTCAAGCAACGAGTTCTTTACAACTTCTAATTTAATTCCGGCTTTATAACAAGCTCTTCGTAAATTTGAAGTAGTTTCAGCGTTTAATCCAGATGTATCCGCAATGTACATAATATTACTATCAGCCAACTTTGCAGTTAAATCCTTTATCGCGATTGATTTTTCTTCTCTAGTCATAATAAAAATTGTTAACTACCGATTATATTGCTTTTGGGTCTAAGGCAATAGCAGGACTCATTGTACTAGTTAAGTAAATAGACTTAATATAAGTACCTTTAGCCGCAGTTGGTTTTAGTTTGATTAATGTTTGAATAATTTCATTTGCGTTTTCGACAATTTTGTCGGCGTCGAAAGAGATTCTTCCAATTCCAGCATGAACGATACCAGTTTTATCAACCTTAAAGTCAATTTTACCAGCTTTAACTTCGGCTACAGCCTTACCAATTTCCATGGTTACGGTACCCGTTTTTGGATTTGGCATTAAACCACGTGGTCCTAAAATACGACCTAATGGACCTAATTTACCCATTACAGATGGCATGGTAATGATTACATCCACATCTGTCCAACCGTCTTTGATTTTTTGAAGGTAATCATCTAAACCAACGTAGTCAGCACCGGCTGCTTTTGCTTCGGCTTCTTTGTCTGGAGTAACTAACGCCAATACTTTGACGTCTTTACCGGTACCGTGAGGCAAGGCAACAACACCTCTTACCATTTGATTTGCTTTACGCGGGTCTACACCTAATCGTACAGCAATATCTACAGATTCATCAAACTTTGCTGATGCTACAACTTTAATTAAAGCTGAGGCGTCTTTTAAAGAATATAATTTATTCTTATCAATTTTTGATGCTGCTTCTTTTTGTTTTTTTGTCAATTTTCCCATTTCTATAGTTATTTTTTAGGGGCTTCACCACCTGTTACAGTAATTCCCATAGATCTAGCTGTGCCTGCAATCATTGTCATTGCAGCATCTAATGTAAATGAATTTAAATCTACCATCTTGTCTTCGGCTATTGCTTTAATCGTATCCCAAGTAACATTGGCTACTTTCTTACGGTTGGGCTCGCCTGAACCTGATTTCAATTTAGTTGCATCTAACAGTTGAATTGCAGCAGGAGGGGTTTTTACAACGAATTCAAATGATTTGTCTTTGTAGACAGTAATTTGAACTGGTAAAATTTTGCCGGGTTGATCTTGGGTTCTAGCATTAAATTGCTTACAGAATTCCATGATATTAACTCCAGCAGCTCCTAAAGCAGGTCCAACCGGTGGCGATGGGTTCGCGGCACCTCCCTTAACTTGTAGTTTAACTACCTTACTAATTTCTTTAGCCATTTCTTTAAAAATTTATTTTTTTCTTATCAATTGGAAGCGATAAAAAACTTATTATATGTAACAAAAATATTATACTTTTTCAACTTGCATAAAACTTAATTCTAACGGGGTTTTTCTTCCGAAAATTTTGACCATCACCTCAAGCTTACGCTTTTCTTCATTTATTTTTTCGATTGTTCCGTTAAACCCATTAAATGGGCCGTCTATAACTTTAACTGTTTCATCGATTTTGAATGGAATGTTTTGGATATCCGTATTAATGGCAAGTTCATCTACTTTGCCTAACATTCGATTGACCTCAGACATTCGTAATGGAACGGGTTCGCCACCTTTCATTTCTCCTAAAAAGCCTATAACACTTGGAACTGATTTTATAATATGTGGAATTTCACCTGACAAATTAGCCTCAATCATTATATATCCTGGAAAATACACTTTGTCTTTGGTAATTTTCTTTCCATCACGTACCTGCACAACTTTTTCAGTTGGAACTAAAACTTGTGCTATATAATCACCAATTGAAAGTCTTATAGTTTCAGCTTCAATAAAAGCTTTAACTTTATTTTCTTGACCACTAATGGCCCGAACTACATACCACTTTTTTACATTAACATCAGCCATTGTGAAATGTTTTATCCTTTAATGAAATTAAAAAAACCAGCAATTGCTTTCGCAAACACCTCATCTACGCCCCATGTTGCTAGTGCAAATACAACTGAAAATACAGCAACAACAACTGTCAATCTTTGTACTTCTGCCCATTCTGGCCAAGTTACATTCGATTTTAATTCTTGAAATGCGTCCGTAAAATAATTTAAAACTTTCATATGTAGTTACTATTTTTTTTGTTAAAGAAACTTGCATTTTTTTATAGGTACATGACCATTTAATTTAAATACCAATTTCTAGTAGAATTTATTATTTAATAAATTAATTGTAGTTTAGCAACATAACGTTACCGCATTACATATAATTTACTGTTTTCTGCACGGGCGGAGGGATTCGAACCCCCATCAACGGTTTTGGAGACCGCTATTCTACCCTTGAACTACGCCCGTATGTAAAAACCAGTAGCGCTCTATTACGCCACTGGTTTTACTATAATTTTAATCTAATTATGCTGTAATTTCAGTTACCTGACCCGCACCTACTGTTCTACCACCTTCACGGATAGCAAAACGTAAACCTACGTTCATAGCAATTGGGCTTAACAAAACAACGTTAATTGTTAGGTTATCCCCTGGCATAACCATCTCTACACCTTCTGGTAAAGTAATTACACCTGTAACGTCAGTTGTACGTACGTAAAACTGTGGACGGTAATTGTTATGAAATGGAGTGTGGCGTCCACCTTCTTCTTTTTTCAATATATACACTTCGGCTTT
>JAYVGC010000034.1:0-34539 GCA_043772535.1 Flavobacterium sp.
GGATATCTCGAAGTCCATAGGCTAAATTTTCTAATGCTACGCATTAGCATTATAATGTCAAAAATAGCATTTTTTTTCTAATGCGTAATCTGGGTTTAAAAAAGTATGCACTACTTAATAAAATGAAAATAGTAAATTACTACAATTTGATAAAATCAAAAGCCTTCGCTCAAAATATTTGATTGAAGGCTCCTGGGCAACTAAAAACTAACAAAATGAAAAACGTTTAAAATTTTTTTGTTCCGTTTGGTTGGTACACAAAATTAAATTTATAATAAGGTGTGGATATATACATTGTTGGATTTGCAGGTGCATCTTTGTAATAACTTAATATTTCCATTTTTGCATATTTCCCGTCATGGGTTTTTATTATGATTACTTTTCCAGCAATTGGCGTAACCACATGTATTACACTTGAATAATTGTACCACCCATTACCAGATCCCGTCACAATTGCATTAACTGAGCCATTATCTTGCTTAAACAAACTGTCTTCGGGCGCTGTAGTGATATTTGCAAATGTTCCGGTGGCAATAAATGCCGCTCCAATTCCTGTTCGTACCGGTTGCCCGGGTGCTGCAACACCACCGTTTACTAAGATTGTAGTAGTACGAAACGCTACATCCCAGTTGTCGCCACTTGTAACAACTGAATTTGTGGCAAAATTGAATTTAATAAATTCACCCGCGGTGTTTGGTGGTATTCCGCTACCAGGAGAATACAAATTAGAGAACGTTTGTACAGGTAACGCCTCGCTACCAACAGCAGTACTACCTGCTCCTACTTCGTCTTCTTTTGAGCATGAAAATGAAGTAAATAACATAACAAGTAGCACTGTTATTTTTAAAATTGATTTTAAATATATATTCATGATTTTTTTACTTTGATTTTGAAATTCTTGACTATTTGCTGTCATAATTATATAGAGTTAAAGATTTAATAAAAATTTTTGTTAACTAATAAAGGTTTCCATACCTTATAAGTGATGCCAATCAAAATAGTATTGATTAGTAATAAACCACCCATTTGAATGAGCTCGCCTACATCATCAGGTTCTAAAAATAAGTGAAATAAAAAAATATTAAGTGTGACGGGCATTGCTATAAATGCGCCAATTTTTGCAAAAATTTGACTGCAAAGCAAAACGCCTGCTACAAGTTCTGCAATACCAAGAAATTGCCAAAAATAATTGGTTTGCTTCATACCAAAAATATAATTTTTTATTTTTAGAACTTCGAGGGTTGAAGCTACTTCTTCGCCATTTTTTATTTGTTCAATCATGGCAGTTGGTGCAGGAATTGGCTTGGAAAATTTTTTTATTCCGCCGTAAATGAGCATTCCGCCGAGTAAAATATTTAAAATAATAATCATTATTCTTTTGAAATTTAGTAAATTCATATTTGTTTATTTAGGGTTATTTAAAAATTATATTGCACTTTGCAATACATTAATCTTCCTGCAAAATTGGTTGCATTTTGAGTATCTGTGAAATTCAAAATATTGTCGATGCCAACTTGTAGTTCAAACTTTTTTTCGATTGTTTTAGTGATCGAAGTGTCAAAAATTACATATTCATTGGCAAACTCGTCATAATTATCTAAAATTGCGTTGTTGTTGGTGTCATATAATCCGTATTTACTTCGGTAAGTAGCACGAAAATTATGATTAAGATTCCATTTCGGAAATTTTACGAAATATTTAAAATTTGCTGTATGTTTGGAACGATTAAATAATCCAAAATAATCAGATTGTTTGAGTTCAAACGACTCAAAAGTATTAGCATCACGTGCATAAACTTTCTTACTCTTTATTGCTTGAATCACATCATTGTCTTTAGCGATTAAATACTGGTATCCGCCAGAAACTTCGACATTATTTGTAATTTTAACCAATGTGTTGCATTCTAAACCTTGCGTAAAAACTGATCCAATATTACTGTAACTAAAAATATTTTGTCCATTTGTTAGCTGTGCTATGGCTCTCGTTTCAATTAAGTTTTTCACTTTATTATAGAAAATATTGACAGACGATTTTACGCTGCGAAAATTGTGCTTCGCCCCAAAATTATAACCTATACTTGATTCGGGACGCAATGGTTTGTCAAAAAAGTTTGTACCAACGGTCTTGCTTAAAATTCGTCCTTGCGATTGTAACTCAATCAACCGATCTGGTGCAACATTATAGCCCAATACAATATAACCAACGCCAAGATTTTCAAAATTAAAATACAATTGCCGTAAGTCTGGCGCTTTAAAACCATAACCAACCGATCCTTGAAAAGAAAACTGTTTATTTAATTGATAATTTAAAGCCAATTTTGGACTTAAAACCGAAGCATAAGCCAAATTCTTATCGAACCTTAGTCCCGCTAGCACATTTAGTTTATTTTTTAAATTATAATCATATTGCAAAAAGCCGTAATATGAATTATTAATTGCTTTTGAGGCAAAATGCGTGCGTTCAAGATTGTTAAAATTATAACCAAAACCGCTGGTATAAGTTGTGTTTCGTTTTTGATAGGATGTTCTTATTTCAGGACGAAACAAATTTTCTTTAAAAAAATTATTATACACGGTAGCATTAGAATGATTAAAACGAATGTCATTTTTTATAAAATACTGTGTAGCGTACAACTCACCTATAAAATTTAAATTGTGGTGTGGATTATAAAAAAGTCTTAAATGGCTATTGACTTCGTTGGTTTTGGATTTGCCAGATGCATCGTTTTTATTCACAATAGTTTCGACGTCATTGCTTTGATTAAAATATCGGTTTGATAACAATAGGTTAAATTTTTTAGAAAAATTATAATTCATTTGCAGTTGAAACGTATTATTATTATAGGGTAAAACCGTTTTTTCAATAGTAGTTTTGTCCAGATCATAGCCGCTACTTGAAAATGAATTTACGGCAGCATTTACATTTAGTTTTTTTACGCCAAAACCAAAATTTAGGTTGTTGTCAGTAGTGGTAAAAGTGCCCAACCGACTACTAAACTCGCCACTAAATTTTTTATTTTTTGGAACCTCGGTAATAATATTTACCACACCTCCTAGTGCCTCTGAACCGTATAAACTTGATGATGCCCCTTTTACAATTTCAATTTGTTTGATGTTATTGACTGAAATTCGACTTAAATCTAATGTGCCTGCGGAACGCCCCACCAGCGGCACTCCATCAATTAAAATTAAAGTGTATTGCGCATCAAGTCCTTGCATTTGAATTCCTAAAACACCACCATAATCAGGAACTACTATTAATCCGGTTTGTTCTTCAAGAATATCATTTAATTTTAGTGCACCAGTTTGTTTTATTTGTGCTTTTGAAATTAGTTGCACTGGCAATGGTAATGATGCAAGCTGCCTTTCTGTGCGAGTTGCAGTTATTATTACTTCTTGTAGTGTATTCACTTGTACCATATCAGCTTTTATATTTTTGTCTTGCGACATACCATAAAATGAACTAATGAATAATGCGATAATTATGATTTTATGTATTTGCATGTGTAAATGTTTTTTGCAAATATATGTATTATTTTAATTCATTCTAAATAAAAATAATATATTTGCAAAAGAAATTTTAAAACATATATAAAATGAACAAGACAATTTCAATTGTAGCCCTTTCATTATTTGCACAATTAGGTAGTGCTCAAAATGATAAAAAAGTAAACGATCAAAACGCCATAAAGGCAATGTGTGGTTGTTATGAAGTGACATTTAATTTTGCCGAAACTTTTCAATTTACAAAAAATGAAAAGTACGAGCCATCCAAAACTAAATATGAATATGGATTAGAATGGATAGAATTGGTGCAAAACGATACGAATAAATTAGTACTGCAACATTTACTAATTGTTGATGCGCAAACAGTAATAAAACATTGGCGCCAAGATTGGGAGTTTGAAAACACAAAGTTTTATGACTTTAAAAAAGATTTGACTTGGAATTTTAAAAAACGGTCAAAAAATGAGGTGCAAGGACAGTGGACGCAGCGCGTATTTCAGGTTGACGATAGTCCGCGATATGAAGGTTCGTCGACATGGTTGCACGTTGATGGCCGCCATTTTTGGACCAATACCACCGACGCGCCTTTGCCCCGACGTGAACATACCGTGAGAAATGATTATAATGTTTTGAAACGAACAAATACGCATGAAATAACAAACGCAGGTTGGATTCACAATCAAGACAATGAAAAAATTATTAGAAGTGGTGACGCGCAAGATGTTGTACTTGCAAAAGAAAAAGGATTTGATACGTATACTAAAGTGCCCGATTCTAAATGCATTGCAGCGCAAAATTATTGGAAAAAAAATGCTTTGCTATGGCATAAAATTAGAAATAAATGGGAAACTATTTTTTTACGAGATACGGATTTAGTAATGCAAATTACAAAAGACAAACAACCCTTATATATGAAGTTATTTACATTGGAAGCTGATACTTCAAACGATAAAATAAGTGAAATTATTGATAGCTATATTGCAAAATAAATATTTTTAAGTATGTGCAAAGTCAAACATTTAAAAAGAACCAAAGACGGAATTTTATTATTTTGCTATCATTTAGAATTGTATCAATTGATGTTTAAAAATATAAATTTAAACTTAACCTTAAACGAGTTAGAATGTTTTTCAAAATATATTCAGAATATTGATGAACAGTATTGGGAAGTGGAATACCGATATTCGATTTATAATAAACATATTCCTATTCCATCTCTTCAAGAAAATTTAATGATTTTGCTAGATGTAATTGATTTATACGAACTCCGAGAATTGTTGGATTATGAGACTAAAGAAGTGAAATTTTTTACTTTTCGTGAAATTGATTATAAACTAATAATGAATTAAAAATGAAAATCCAATCGATAAGATTGGATTTTTGCAGTTTATAATAGGGCCGTACCATGTGATTTTTTTGTATTAAATTGCTTTTCGATAAACTTTTTTTAGTTTTTAAACAGTACTTAAACAGTACTTAAGTCGCATTTGGCAATACTACGTGCGTCTGTAATTGACATTAGGTGTAGGTATTTACCAAAAATAAAACGTGAAAGATTATTTGCGTGAAGGATAGAAATGGAGCTCTTTTTTGGTTTCGACTTTTTAGTCGAAACCAAAAAAAGCGGGAGTGGATAGCCTGACAGCAATTAAAAAGCTGTTTCATTTTTTTTGAAACAGCTTTGTAATTGGTGGCACGCCCCTATAATTTTTTAGTATAATTTTTAAATTAGTATCGCTTTTCCTTGGGTTTCAAAAGTGGTATCGTTGGTAAAATAAAAATCGATACGTCCTAAATTTAATCCGTAACAACCTACTTGATTGATTATTACGTCTTTGCCAATTAGGTTTTTTTCGATTACTGGTTTGTCTAAAAACGTATGTGTATGACCTCCAATTATTAAATCGATGTCTTTTGTTTTTTGCGCTAACATGATATCACAGACCATTTTTGGGTCGTTTTTATATTGAAAACCGATGTGCGACAGGCAAATAACGAGATCGCATTGTTGTTCAATTTTAAGTATTCGTGCCATATCGGTGGCTACTTCTATTGGATCGTTATAAACGGTTTCTTTATAATTTGCTTTGTCTACAAGGCCTTGTAAACCAACGCCTAAACCAAAAACACCAATTTTTATTTTGTCTTTAAATATAATTTTATAAGGCTTTACAAAAGGTGCCATTATTGTATTTTTAAAATCGTAATTTGCTGAAACAAAATCGAATTTTGCATGTGGTAGTTGCGCTACCATTCCTTCCAATCCATTATCAAAATCATGATTGCCGATGGTTGCTATTTCGTATCCCATCATGCTCATTAATTTGTATTCAAGCTCGCCTCCGTAGTAATTAAAATAGGGCGTTCCTTGAAAAATATCACCTGCATCGAGCAATAAAACATTTGCATTTTCTTTACGAATTTCTTCAATTAGCTTCGCACGTTTGGCAACGCCTCCCTGCCCCGGATTTCTGGGATGATCAGCAGGAAAAGGATCGATATAGCTATGAACGTCGTTGGTGTGTAAAATGGTAAGATGCTTTACTTTTGTTGTGTTAAAACTGCTTAATGACAACCCGGTTATACCCAACAAGGTTGTTGAAGCGGCTGTTTTTTGAATAAAATCTCTTCTTTTCATTGTAATATTTGGTATGTAGTAGTTTTTAATTTTTTTATTAAAAATCGGCTTTTAAACTTAAATCCATGTTATAAATAGAGTGCGTTAATGCACCTGATGATATGTAGTTCACCCCGCAGTCTGCATAAGCGCGAATTGTATTTTCGTTGATATTTCCTGATGATTCTGTAAGGCATTTATTGCCTATTAATGCAACGGCTTTTCTGGTATCGGCAAAATTAAAATTATCTATTAAAATTCTATAAACTCCATCTGATTGCAGAATTTCTTGAATTTCATCTAAATTTCGTGCTTCAACAATAATTTTTAAATCTTTTTTGTTGTCAAGTAAGTACTTTTTAGTTTTTTGAATTGCTTTTGTTATTCCGCCCGCAAAGTCATTATGATTGTCTTTAAGCATTATCATATCGTATAATGCAAAACGGTGGTTATGCCCACCTCCTATTTTTACTGCCCATTTTTCGCAAGCTCTAAAGCCAGGAGTTGTTTTTCGGGTATCTAGTAGTTTGGTGTTTGTTCCTTTTAATAGTGCTACAAAATGATTTGTTTTTGTGGCAATGGCACTCATGCGTTGCATTGAATTTAGTACCAACCGTTCGGCTTTAAGAATGGATTGAGATGCTCCTGAAACGTAAAAAACAATGTCGCCATTTTTAACCACCTCGCCATCGCGTAGTATGGTTTTAACAACGAGATTTTCATCAACAGCTTTAAAAATTTGCTTTGCAAATTCAACACCGGCAATAATACCATTGTCTTTAACTAATAGTTTAGCTGTTCCTGTTGAATTAATTGGTATGCAAGCTAATGAACTATGGTCTCCATCTCCAATATCTTCGCGAAGTCCGTTTACAATTATACGATCAAGTTCCGTTTGAAACTGTTTTTCTGAAATCATTATTATTTTATTAACTTTGCTAAATTACTATATTTTTTTGATGTTATAAAGTAGTTTAATTTATTTATTAAAATGAATAATATAAACGGCAATAAAGTATTTCTTTACGCACCTCTATTTTTTAAAACAACTATATTCTTATTAAGATATTACGTTTTAGCAAAAAACTACTTTAAAAATTATTATGATGAATTTGCTAGTTTTTTTGTATTTTTGACAAAAAAATAAAAAATGTTTAGGTTAATTGCAAAAATAAATAAACTCATTTTGCCAAGCTTTACAAAAAAACGCCTTGACTTGACAAAAGCAAAAAAATGGCAATTGGCATTATTGGGCTGGAAATTTTACATTACAAAACGAGCATTATAAACTTAAAATAGTAAAACATCACAATGAATTGGATTCAATTAACAAATTTAGCACAGTTAAATGAACTGGCAGAAACATCACTTGATAAAGCGGTTATACTATTTAAACATAGCACTAGGTGCAGTGTTAGCCGTATGGCGTTAAAACAATTTGAAAACGAGTTTAATTGTGAACCTCATCTACTAGACGCCTATTTTTTAGATTTAATTGCTTACCGCGATATTTCAAACGAAATAACTACTCGGTTTGCTGTAGTACATCAATCGCCACAACTGCTTTTAATAAAAAATAATATTGCAGTTTATACTGTTTCGCACAGCGATATAGATGCAGCAGCATTAATAAACCAATTAACATAAAATAAAATTTTACATTTATTTAACAGTTTATACCTAATAAAAATTACAATTATAATGAGATATTTATACTTGTACAAATAATTACTTTGTACTACATTTTTCTAAATTTATTTCCCAATAGTATACGTTTTAATTTATTTTTTAAATCTTGACCTGCATCAAATACCATTTGCTCGTTATTTGGGAACTGCATTACACGACGGTCAAAAAACGATAAATAATTTGGTTCGCATGCCGTTTTATCGCCAGAAAAACGAGCATATGTGTTTTCAAAAATAAACTCACTTTGCAGCGGAAAAGTTTCAAGTAATTGATTTGTTTTAAAATCTATATAATCGACCTTTGCCGCAACATTCACTGATTTAAATTGCTTAAACTCGTATATTTGAATTTGAACTTTTTTTACATTATCAACCAAAACCGCATGACCAGTATTGTCGATAACTGGTTGTCCTTGTGCATTTAATAAAGGTTTGGTTCCGTCTTTAATTTCCTTTGAGTTTATAAATTCGCGCTCTTTTATTTGCTCTGGCGAAATATTAATTTCTCTAAAATTTACAATCAATCCGTAGTCATAATTTGTTCCTTTTTGCTTATTGCTATGGTAAACAGTCCATTTGTCATTAAGTCCAAAAGTCGAAAAATCTAACAAATCATTTTGTAATCGTATCGGAATTACCATGTTCGTTTCATTTTTGGTATACACATTTACATAATCGGTACCTTTTTGCAATGCTTCGTTTTGCAGGGCAATAACATCTTTAAAACCCGGATTAATTTGATTTATGTACCCTAAATCGTTATAAGCTCGTCTAAAACTCATTTTGTCTTTACCTGCTAACAACGCTCTTGAATTAGTATATAAATAGTTTGACAAAGCTAATTTACTACTCACAATCTGTTCGCTATAATCATCAAACGGAAAAATAGCATCTCTACCAATACTGTTCAAATTTAAAGGCAATAGCGGTCTAATTAATTCTTGGCGCTGATTTAATTGCACAAAAGTGGTATAAATTTTTTCTAACTTTGCTGGATTTTTATCCAATAATAAATTTGCAACAGTTCTTATATCGCGCTCCTTGGCTTTTGCAAAAGCTTCCTCTAATAAATAAATATAATCTTGTTTTCCTTTCGCATTTTTGTTTCCACGTAAACCCTCAATAGCGCGTTCAATTGCATTGTCGTAATTTCCTGCTGTTAAATAGTTTCGAGTAGTTTTTACTCCGCAAGCTATAACAAAAAGCGCCAAACATATTAACGTAAATTTTTTCATATCTAAATACTATTTATTTTTTATTATCAAAAAGTAGAGCTCTACTCGATCTTGTTTCGTGCAACTTACTCAGTACACTTGCCCATTTTTTTATTTCAGTTTATACACTATTTGTTGTTAAAGCCATTCCAGCTGTACGTTGCGACTCCTCGTTCAAAAAGCTTTTTTTGTTAGCCCGTGGCTTGGCTTCTTAAGTCGCCCACCCAAGGTCTACAAAAAATAGCTTTTTTTACTGCGGGGTTTCCACTACCATCTGGGCTACTGAAATCCAATAATTGAGCCAATTTTTTTATAGTAAAAATACTTTTATCGACTCGGCAATAATTTGCTGCTGCATTCACCAAAACCAATTCGCACATATTGGTTTTCACAAAACCCTTTCAAAACAACGGTATCGTTATCATTTATAAATTTACGTTCACTACCGTCGTTCATTTGCACAGGGTTTTTTCCACCCCAACTAAGTTCTAACATACTGCCATAACTATCGGGCGTTGGTCCTGATATGGTTCCACTGCCCATCATATCACCCGAATTTACCTTGCACCCATTTATAGTATGGTGTGCCAATTGCTGTGCCATCGTCCAATACATATATTTAAAATTCGATTTTGAAACTACCGTTTCAATATTGTTTTCAGGTACAATCGACACTTCTAGCTGTATATCAAAACTGTGTTTTCCTGTTTGCTGTAAATAAGGTAGAGGTACTGGATTTTGAACCACACTTGCTACTTTAAAGGGCTCTAAAGCATCCATAGTAACAATCCATGGTGATATTGAACTGGCAAAATTTTTGGCTAAAAACGGACCAAGTGGCACATATTCCCACTTTTGAATGTCGCGAGCGCTCCAATCATTAAATAAAACCATTCCAAAAATATACTGCTCAGCATCATCTACCGCAACAGATTCGCCCATTACATTAGCGTCGGTAGTTATAAAAGCCATTTCTAATTCAAAATCGACTAATTTTGAAGCACCAAAAATAGGATCTGTTTCACCATTTGGTAACGTTTGTCCTTTCGGACGGTGCACCGGAATGCCACTGGGCACAATAGTTGAACTACGACCATGATAGCCAACTGGTAAATGCAACCAATTTGGCAATAGTGCATTTTCAGGATCCCTAAACATCATTCCAACATTTGTTGCATGTTCTTTACTGCTATAAAAATCGGTATAATCACCAATTTGAACTGGTAAAAGCATTTCAATATCCTCAATTTTAAAAATCACAATTTCTCGGTGATTGGTATTTTCTCTTAATTTTTCATTGTTCTCATCAAACAAATCGGCTAACCTGTTGCGAACCAACCGCCAGGTTTTAGGACCATCTGAAATAAAATCGTTTAGTGTATCTTGCATAAACATATCGTCAGTTAATTCGATACCTTCAAAATAGTTAAGTTGTTGCAAAGCTCCCATATCTATTGCAAAATCACCTATTCGGGTTCCAATTGTAACTACATCATCTTTGGTTAAAAAAACGCCAAAAGGTATGTTTTGAATTGGAAAATCTGTTTTGTTTGGTGTAGGCAACCAAGTTTTTCTACTCGGATCATTAGCAATATTTGGCATAATAAATACAGTTTTTAATTGTTGAAAAAGTTGTTATCAAATATATAATTTAGAATTTATTTTACAAGCATTTTTTGTAATTTTGCATAAATTTAATAAATACCTACAAACATGCAGCACGATACTACAATTTTTGATCTTATTAATGAAGAGCAAGACCGACAAATTCATGGAATAGAACTTATTGCATCCGAAAATTTTGTAAGCGACCAAGTTATGGAAGCTGCAGGATCTTGTTTAACCAATAAATACGCCGAAGGATACCCCGGAAAACGATATTATGGCGGTTGCGAGGTGGTTGATATTGTAGAACAAATTGCGATTGATAGAGCAAAAGAATTGTTTGGAGCAGCCTATGCTAACGTGCAACCACACTCGGGCTCACAAGCAAATACCGCGGTATTTTTTGCATGTTTAAAACCTGGCGATGCTATACTGGGCTTTGATTTATCGCATGGAGGGCACTTAACACACGGTTCACCAGTTAATTTTTCTGGTCGTTTATATACTCCTCATTTTTACGGGGTTGACAAAGAAACGGGTTTGCTAAACTACGATAAAATTCAAGAAATTGCTACAAAAGTTAAACCAAAAATGATTATTGCTGGGGCGTCCGCCTATTCGCGAGACATGAATTTTGAACGATTTAGAGAAATTGCCGATTCTGTTGGCGCATTACTGCTTGCTGATATTTCACATCCTTCAGGATTAATAGCCAAAGGATTACTTAATGACCCCATGCCCCACTGTCATATAATAACAACCACAACGCACAAAACATTGCGCGGTCCAAGAGGTGGTTTAATATTAATGGGAAAAGATTTTGAAAATCCATTTGGATTACTAACACCAAAAGGCGATCTCCGAATGATGTCACACTTATTAGATATGGCCGTTTTTCCTGGCAATCAAGGTGGACCGCTAATGCACATTATTGCTGCAAAAGCTATTGCGTTTGGCGAATGCTTATCAGATGAGTTTTTTAGATACACGTTACAAGTTCAAAAAAATGCCAAAGCGATGGCCGCAGCATTTATGAAAAGAGATTACCACTTGATTTCGGGCGGAACTGATAACCACATGATGTTGATTGATTTACGGAATAAAAATATTACTGGTAAAGAGGCCGAAAATGCCTTAGTAAAAGCAGAAATTACAGTAAATAAAAATATGGTGCCGTTTGATGATAAATCGCCGTTTGTAACGTCTGGCATTCGTGTGGGCACACCCGCAATTACAACGCGTGGCTTACTAGAAAGTGATATGGAAACTATAGTTGAATTTATTGATCGTGTGCTTTCAAACCATACCGATGAAGCAATTATTGAGCAAGTTGCTAGTGAAGTAAATGAAATGATGGGCGAACGAGCATTATTTGTTTATTAAAAAATACAAAACGCTTTTTATAAAAACCTATTTATGTCAACCTTTAGATTACAATTACCAACCGACCCACGATGGGTTAATATTGTAGAAAACAATATTGAAGAAATACTTTCGGATCACGCTTGGTGCGAACAAAAAGCGGCTTCAAATGCCATTACAATTATTACAATAAACTCCGAACACCAAGATTTAGTCTCAGACATGCTCATTATAGCTCGTGAAGAAATTGAACATTTTGAAATGGTGCACAATATTATAAAAGCACGTGGTTTAAAACTTAGCCGTGAACGTAAAGACGATTATGTGGGCGAATTAGCTCAATATATGAAACGCAGCAACAACGGAAGTCGTGTTTCGGGCTTTGTAGAACGATTGTTATTTTCGGCCATGATTGAAGCACGAAGTTGCGAACGATTTAAAGTGCTTTCAGAAAATTTTAAAGACATTGAATTGGCTCAGTTTTATCGTCATTTAATGGAAAGTGAAGCCGGACATCATGTTACATTTCTAAATTATGCTCGAAAATACGGACAAGGAATTGATGTAGAAAAACGATGGCAAGAGTGGTTGCAATTTGAAGCCGCAGTAATAGAAAAATACGGAGTTGGTGAAGGAATTCACGGCTAGATTTACATTTTATTTTACTACAATATCATATTTATTTAAAAGCCCTTTTAAGCCGTCGAGCGAAAATTGGGCTTTTTTTAATTTATTTTTTTCAGGATCAATGATGTAATCGTAACTAGTCGAAAAATCAGTTTTGTTGGCAATTGTATCGCTAAAAACTGCTAATCGTAAGTTACAATTATCAAACAAAACTTCGGTTAAATCGGTTTTCATAAAATCGACTGCAACCATGCTGCAATTAATAAAACGCATTTTTTTTAGTTTTAGTGCGTAAAATTGTGAATAATCTAAAAGGCAATCTTTGAAATGGAAATCATAAATAACTTGATCGGTCATGGCAAAATTTACGGATGTAAAATCACATTTGGTAAAAAAAACGCCTCGAAGTGAAACATAATTAATTTTTGTGTTTTTAAAATTACAATCAAAAAAATTACAGTCTAAAAAAGTTACAGTTTGAAACGTACAATCGGTAAAATCGCAATAGCTAAAAGTACAATTTTCGTATT
The DNA here is from genome assembly GCA_043772535.1 of Flavobacterium sp. GTDB lineage: Bacteria > Bacteroidota > Bacteroidia > Flavobacteriales > Flavobacteriaceae > Flavobacterium. The sequence continues at coordinate 13,150 of JAYVGC010000034.1, forward strand.
CCTTGAATTTTATATCTGATTCAAGGTAGAATACATCAGAAAAATTTTGATCTATAATATAATCGGTACTCATTTTTTGTTTTTTTGTTTTTTTTGTTAAACTACAGATTTGTAATGCTTTTAATTTAGGATTATGCGCACTGCAAGTATAGGTTGTTTATTAATCTGACCTTCCTGGTATTAATATTTGTTACAATACTTTTTATTTGATTTCGATCGCTATATAGTTCATAAATGTATTTTAAACTACACTTCATTTTTTGCAAATTCATGCCTATTGACTTACACATTTCGGTTTTAAAAAGGTGCTTATTCAATGCTTTTGAACATGTTTTTTAATTCGATATTATTATATACTAACGTGTTAATTAAAGTCGCCCTCAACATAAAACCAAGTATCATTTTCATAATTATAATATGCTTTTTCATAATGAATGCAATGCGTTTGGTCTTTATCTAAAAAATAAGTGCTAAAAGTTACTGAAGTTTTACTTATTTCGAAGATTTCTAATTTTTGCCAACTGTTGTTAATCGACCAAGTTAGAATAGTTGTTTTTTGTAAAGCTTCCTTATAGATTCATGTATTATTGCAACAAATAGCGTTCGTTTGTTATTACATATACTGAATATCTCGAACGTATTAAGATCTCGAACCTAGTTGATTTTACATTTGTGATATAGGGTTTATGGCAGTTTTCAAATTTTTTTTTGATTACCGCATTAATAAGGTTTCCTAACTAATTATTTACTATCATTAAATTTTTTTGCAATTGCTTTGAGTTTTTCAGCTCTTTCTACTTTTTTTGCTTTTTCTTTATCTTGCTCTTTATGCAACTTATCGTTGTGTATTTTGATATTTCGCTCATTGTTTCGTCCCATACTAAAAAATTTATCTAATTGTAAGTACCTGATTTAAAATATATCTCTAGGTAGAATTTGTTGCAATTTAGCAATTTTAATATTAAAAGTACCGCTACCAAAGTATCAAAATTTTTATAGTTGAATGAATAGTCCACATCAAATCCAAACTTATCATCAATATGTATACCAAAATTTAGGTCAACACCAAAACGTTTTAAAAAGCGGTTTGTTTTGATTGTTATCGTGAAGCTGGTACTGTTGCAGCAACGGTTACAATTTTGGTAGTTTTTTTAAATTTGTTTTCTTTAAAGCCACCTAAATTAATAAAAAAAGCGTAGCTGTACTATAATCCATAACTTTGCCTACTATTTCAATTTTATGGCTGTCTATTTTAGTAAACTCCAATGAGGCTCAATAGTAGTACTGCCTGCCTTTTATCAAAAATTAATTAATTTCACTACGATTAACGTTGCTGAATTTGCGCTCCAAAAAAAACTTTACATTGATCTGTAAACCTTTATACAGGGCAACAACCTATAATAATTGCAAAACAACACATCAAAATGAACAACTTTTAAAGAGGAAACTAATCGATATAAAAAGAACCATATATTTTTAACGTTTATGTATTATGCTATAAAAATATAGTGTAGAACGATAAATCAGCGCAATTTAAGTGTTTAATGCCCCTAAAGTTTTATGAATTTTACGTTTATGAAAGGTCTGCATTTCTTTCAATTCGTTTGAAATAACACTAATGTTTCCGTCTATTTCCATCATGGCCAACTTTACATTTTTATAATTTTCTACTCCATGTTCGCGAATAACCTCGTCTAATTCATTCGAAGTAATTTCTAATTTAGATAGTATTTGGAAATCTACAATTCCGTTGTGTATCAAAATTTCAGGTTTTTGCTGTATAAAATTTCGAAATTTTACTGATTTAAACATTAGTTTTTTTAAAACAAAATTTAAACAAAACAGCACCGACGCAGCTACAATTCCGCCTTCTAATGATGTATTATTGCCTACCATGGCATTTTGTACTGAGTTACTTATCAATAATATAAGAATAATATCCGCTGTATTTAATTGTGATAATTCTTTTTTTCCAAACAGTCGAATAGCAAATATCATAAAGAAATAGACTATCGAACTGCGTAAAATTATATCAAAATAAACATTCATCTGTCTAATAGTTAGTTGTTATGCATTTTTAACCAAAATCTTGTAGTTCTAACTCATTTAAACCTAAAACTTTGTTCCATTTATGTACATAAAACAATTATTATGTAGAAAAATTATAAAAAACGTAATCTGTTTTTGAGTTTAAAATTTAAAAGAACTGCTTTTGAATTATTTCCATTTAAAATTTTTTTCTATTGCTCTAATCATTTCTCCTGCAATATCTTTATTTGTAGCGCCTTCAATTCCTTCAAGGCCTGGCGACGAATTTACTTCTAATAGCAGTGGGCCTTTTGACGAGCGAATAATATCAACACCTGCAACTTTTAAATCCATTGCTTTAGTCGCTTTTATTGCAATTCTTTTTTCTTCGATTGTCGGTTTTATTATTGATGCAGTTCCACCCAAGTGAATGTTAGCTCTAAATTCACCCGGCAGAGCTTCACGTTGAATTGCTGCGACCACTTTTCCGTCAATAACAAATAACCGTAAATCTTTTCCATTAGCTTCTTTTATAAATTCTTGAACTAATATGTTAACATTTAGACTTTTAAAAGCGTTAATAACCGATTCGGCTGCTTTTTTAGTTTCGGCCAAAACAACGCCCTTGCCTTGCGTTCCCTCTAATAATTTAACAATTAAAGGTGGTCCACCAACCATTTTTATCAAATCGTCAGTATCTAAAGGCGAATTAGCAAAACCAGTAGTTGGAATATCAAGTCCGTGATTTAAAAGCAATTGCAACGAATATAATTTGTCTCGAGATTGCGTAATTGCGTTTGATGAATTTAAACAAAATACTTTCAAGGCTTCAAATTGTCGGGTTAAAGCGCATCCATAAAAAGTAATACTAGGACGAATTCGTGGTATAATGGCATCAAAATTATCTAAAATTTTTCCACCACGATAATGAATTTCTGGTGTATCGGCATCCAACTTCATATAGCATTCTTTAATATTTAAAAATTGCATCTGATGGCCTCGCATTTCACCCGCTTCCATTATTCGTTTGTTGCTATATAACTCCGGATTACTTGCTAATAACCCTATACGAAGGCCTTGTTTGATTTCGGTCGTATCTTTGTAAAAATCCTTTAGGTTTTCGATAGATGTTTGTCCCAAAACGTATTTTTCTTCAGGATCTACCAAAATCCGCCCACTCATGGCTTCCCGTCCTAAAAGCATTCGAAAACCCATCGAATCTCGATTGGTTAACGTTACTTCTATTGGCCAAGTATCCTGTCCAACTCTAATATTGGTTTGAATTACATAGCGTTGCTCTCTAAAACCACTTGAACTTTTTACAATACGTTTGTCTATTAAAAGGGCTTGACAGTGAATTACAGTTTTTTGATTATTTTGAATGGGATTGATATCAAACTTTACCCAATTTACCTCCTCTTTTACAAACGGTGCTATGTTCAGGGCATGCAAAGCTGAAGTTTTTGCGCCAGAGTCAACCCGTGCCTTTATCGCTGGTATATCTAATTCAGGAAAAGAGCACCATTCTTCAGAACCTAATATTATTTTTTGTTGTAACATATGCGCTTAATAAATAAGCCACGAATAACGTAAATTTTCACTTAATTATATATTAATTTTGTGTAAAATTTTTATTCGTGGCTTGTTATGAATGGTTTTTAACTTACCTATTACGGCATTATATAGTGAGTAGCATTTTATAAAAAATGTTATGTGGACACTATTTAACGGAACGATTTTGTGATAGTCTATTTTTCAAAGCTAAAAAAGCTTTAAAAAAGTATTTTTACTTCAAACGAAAATCAACAAATTCTCCTTACAATTTAAGCTAATTGATGCAACAACCGCAAACGCACAATAGTTTTAATGATAAATTACTTTTTATAATTAGCTTGTTGGCTCGGTGGCTTTTTCAATTTTTACATTTAACTCGGTCGCCCCGTCTTCAATATCCATATAAATCTCGTCTCCGCTTGCAATTTTTGATCCAATAATTTCTTCGGCCAAAATATCTTCCACATATTTTTGAATAGCTCTTTTAAGCGGTCGTGCACCAAATTGACGATCAAATCCTTTTTCTGCAATATATGCTTTTGCTTTATCTGATAAATTTAAAGTATATCCTAAATCTTTTATTCGAGCATATAATTTTTTAAGCTCAATTTCAATAATTACGTTAATATCTTCTTTTTCAAGTGCATTAAATACAATTACGTCATCGATTCTATTTAAAAACTCAGGTGCAAATGTTTTTTTTAATGCATTTTCTATTACCGTTTTGGTGTTTTCGTCAGCATTTGCAACTCTAGCGGCAGTCCCAAAACCCACGCCTTGACCAAAATCTTTTAATTGTCGGGCACCAATATTTGATGTCATTATAATTATTGTATTTTTAAAATCAATTTTACGCCCCAAGCTGTCTGTCAAATAACCGTCGTCTAAAACTTGTAACATCATGTTAAAAACATCTGGGTGCGCTTTTTCAATTTCGTCTAAAAGTACCACGCAATATGGCTTACGGCGCACTTTTTCGGTTAATTGCCCGCCCTCTTCGTAGCCAACATATCCAGGAGGAGCACCAATTAATCGTGAAATGGCAAATTTTTCCATATATTCACTCATATCAATACGAATTAAGGCTTCTTCTGAATCGAATAATTCTTTTGCCAAAACTTTTGCTAACTGGGTTTTTCCAACGCCAGTTTGTCCTAAAAATATAAACGAACCTATTGGACGGTTTGGATCTTTTAATCCTGCACGATTTCGTTGAATTGACTTTGCGATTTTACCTACGGCTTCGTCTTGCCCAATAACCTTATTTTTAAGTAATTCAGGTAGTTTTGCTAATTTATTACTTTCTGTTTGTGCAATTCTGTTTACCGGAATTCCAGTCATCATTGAAACTACATCAGCAACATTGTCTTCGGTTACTTCAATTCGATTGTTTTTCGAGTCTTCTTCCCATTTTTCTTGAGCAATAAGCAATTCTTTTTCTATTTTTTTTTCATCATCACGGAGTTTGGCCGCTTCTTCATATTTTTGACGTTTAACAACCGAATTTTTCAATTCGCGTACTTCTTCTAGTTGTTTTTCTAAATCAACAATTTGTTTTGGAACTTCAATATTGGTAATATGAACTCTTGATCCAGCTTCGTCTAGCGCATCAATTGCTTTATCTGGTAAAAATCGTTCTGACATGTACCTGTCGGTTAATTTAACACATGCTTCAATGGCTTCTGGGGTATAAATTACGCTGTGGTGTTCTTCGTATTTATCTTTAATATTATTTAAAATTGTAATAGTTTCTTCAACCGAAGTTGGTTCTACTATAACTTTTTGAAAACGACGTTCCAAAGCACCATCTTTTTCGATGTACTGTCGGTATTCATCAAGAGTTGTGGCTCCAATGCACTGAATTTCGCCTCGTGCCAAGGCAGGTTTAAACATGTTTGACGCATCCAACGAACCAGCTGCACCACCAGCACCCACAATGGTATGAATTTCGTCTATGAATAAAATAATATCGTCATTTTTTTCAAGCTCATTCATAACTGCTTTCATTCGCTCTTCAAATTGTCCCCGGTATTTTGTACCTGCAACTAGACTGGCTAAATCAAGTGTAACTACCCTTTTACCAAATAATATTCGAGATACTTTTTTCTGAATAATTCGCAATGCTAAACCTTCTGCAATAGCAGATTTTCCTACGCCAGGTTCACCAATAAGCAATGGATTATTTTTTTTTCGTCGGCTTAAAATTTGTGAAACACGTTCAATTTCTTTTTCACGACCAACTACAGGATCTAATTTTCCTTGTTCAGCCATTTCAGTTAAATCGCGACCAAAATTATCTAAAACTGGAGTTTTTGTCTTTTTGGCAGTTTTGCTTGCTGGATTATTCAAATTACCTTCTTTAAAACCATTATCCTGATCCGATTCTTCGCCAAATGCTTCATTTTTTGGAAATTGTTGTGTAAAATCATCCTCTTTTGGTATCATAGCTATGTAATGTTCTTTGGCTACATCATAATCAATTTTCAACTTATTGAGTAGCTTGGTTGTTGGGTCGTTTTCGTTTCTTAAAATGCAAAGTAAAAGGTGTGCCGTGCTTATTGACGTAGCTTGAAAAACTTTTGCTTCTAAAAAAGTGGTCTTCAAAGCACGTTCCGCTTGTCGGGTTAAATGAAGATTTTTTTTCTCAATTGCAATTGTTCCTGTAGGGCTTGGAGGACTCAATATTTCTACTTTTCGTCGCAAATACTCTAAATCTATCGACAAACTATTTAAAATAGATATTGCTTTACCGCTACCATCGCGCAAAATACCAAGCATAAGATGTTCAGTACCAATAAAATCGTGTCCCAAACGCATTGCCTCTTCTTTACTAAAAGAAATTACTTCTTTAACTCGGGGTGAAAAATTATCGTCCATATTTGTTTTTATATTATAGTGTAAATTTAATCATTTAATGGTAGTATACAAAAATCATTCCTAGTAATTTTTATACATATGCAAGTGACAAAAAAATAGTGTAATAAAAAAGTAAACTACTGTTAAATTTAATAATAATTTTATAAAAACAATTGTTAATAAATCAATTAAAATAGCAATATAAAACTTTTTTAAAAAACTTTTTTTTGTGTATATTGCACGCTACAATTAAAAAGTAAATTTTTTTATAAAATAAATACAATATGTCTGACGGAGAAAAGTTAATTCCTATAAACATTGAAGAAGAAATGAAATCAGCATACATCGATTATTCGATGTCGGTTATTGTTTCTAGAGCCCTGCCTGACGTACGTGACGGCCTTAAACCAGTGCACCGCCGTGTACTTTATGGAATGTATGATTTGGGCGTTTTTGCCAATAAAGCCCATAAAAAATCTGCAAGAATTGTTGGTGAAGTATTAGGTAAATACCATCCACACGGTGATACCTCTGTTTACGACGCAATGGTTCGTATGGCACAAGAATGGAGTTTGCGATACCTTTTAGTTGATGGTCAAGGTAATTTTGGTTCGGTTGATGGCGATAGTCCAGCTGCAATGCGATACACCGAAGCCAGAATGAAAAAACTGTCAGAAGACATAATGGCAGATATTGACAAAGAAACAGTTGATTTTCAATTGAACTTTGACGATACTTTATATGAGCCAAAAGTAATGCCAACTCGAGTGCCTACCTTACTAATTAACGGGGCATCGGGTATTGCGGTTGGTATGGCAACTAATATGGCTCCTCATAACTTAAGTGAAGTTTGTGATGGAATTCAAGCTTATATTGAAAACAACGATATTGAAATTGACGAACTTATTACGCACATAAAAGCACCCGATTTTCCGACTGGCGGAATTATTTATGGTATGGAAGGTGTTCGGGAGGCATTTAAGACAGGACGTGGACGTATTGTGATGCGCGCGAAAGTCGGTTTTGAAGAAGCCAATGGAAAAGATGTTATTATTGTAACCGAAATTCCATATCAAGTCAATAAGGCTGAAATGATTAAAAAAACGGCCGATTTAATTAATGATAAAAAAATAGAGGGTATCTCTAACATTCGAGATGAATCCGATCGAAACGGAATGCGAATTGTGTACGAGTTACGACGAGATGCCGTTCCGAACGTCGTTTTAAACACCTTATACAAGTTCACCCAATTACAATCTTCGTTTAGCGTAAATAATATTGCACTTGTTAAAGGACGTCCACAAATGTTGAATGTAAAAGACATGATTCATCATTTTGTTGAACATAGAAAAGACGTTGTAATACGAAGAACAAAGTACGAATTACGCAAAGCTGAGGAAAGAGCTCACATTTTAGAAGGTTTAATCATCGCATCAGATAATATTGACGAAGTTATTGCTTTGATTAGAAGTTCAAAAGATGGCGAAGAAGCAAGAGGTAAATTAATAGAACGTTTCAGTTTATCAGAAATTCAGGCACGTGCTATTGTGGAAATGCGATTGCGCCAATTAACCGGACTAGAACAAGATAAACTTCGGGCAGAATACGAAGAAATTATGAAGTTAATCAATCATTTGAAAGAATTATTAGCAAGTTCAGAAATGTTGATGACCGTTATTAAGGAAGAATTAGCTGAAATTAAAGAAAAATATGGTGACGAAAGACGCTCTCAAATAGAATATTCTGGCGGAGATGTGTCGATTGAAGATTTGATTGCCGATGAAAATGTGGTCATAACCATTTCGCATGCGGGCTATATTAAAAGGACGTCTTTATCAGAATATAAAACGCAAAACAGAGGTGGCGTTGGTCAGAAAAGTGCTGCCACGCGCGATCAAGATTTTTTAGAACATTTATTTGTTGCCACTAATCACAATTATTTAATGTATTTTACCCAAAAAGGGAAATGTTATTGGATGCGTGTTTATGAAATTCCCGAAGGATCAAAAGCTAGCAAAGGACGCGCCATTCAAAATCTTATCAACATCGAACCCGACGACAAAGTAAAAGCCTTTATTTGTAGCAAAGATTTAAAAAACGAAGATTATATAAAAAGTCATTATGTAATTATGGCTACCAAAAAAGGTCAGGTAAAAAAAACTTCGTTGGAGCAATATTCACGACCACGAATTAATGGTGTAAATGCTATTACTATTAAAGAAGATGATGAACTGATGGGTGCAAAACTAACCAATGGCGAAAGTCAAGTTTTGATAGCAGTTAAATCAGGAAAATTATTACGATTCGAAGAAAGCAAAACCCGTCCAATGGGAAGAACAGCTTCGGGCGTTCGTGGCATCAGATTAGCAGATGAAACAGATGAAGTAATTGGCATGGTTTCGGTTAATGATATGAATAGCGAAATTTTAGTTGTGTCTGAAAATGGGTACGGAAAGCGTACTTCATTAGAAGATTATAAAGTGACTAACCGCGGTGGAAAGGGCGTTAAAACCTTAAAAATTACCGAAAAAACAGGCAAATTAGTATCGATCAATAGCGTTTCAGACGATGATGATTTGATGATTATTAACAAATCAGGGCTTACTATAAGAATGGACGTAGCTAGTTTACGTGTTATGGGACGAGCCACACAAGGCGTTCGATTGATTAACATAAAGGGATCTGATTCGATTGCAGCAGTAACTAAAGTAATGAAAGATGATGAAGTTATTGAAGATGTTGAACTAGCTGACGGCGAAATAATTTCTGCAGTGTTAAACGACGTAAATGAAAATCCTGAAATCGAATCGGACTCCAACGAACCAACTACAGAAAACGAATAATAAAATTAAAACTAATTAAAAATATGAACATTAAAAATTTAATTATTGCAGGAACTGTGATTATTTCGATAGCCAGTTTTGCACAGAAAGACGAATTAAAAACTTTAAAAAAGCTTTATACAAAAGATGATGTTTCAGCGACAGATATTGACACTTTTAAAGCCAGCGCAACAAAATTAAGTTTAATCGCAGCCATAGATACAGATGTGGCTGCAGCAAGTTTTTATACTGCAATAATACCTAAACTTGAAATAACTGCACTTGGAAATACAGCCACTGCAACGCAAATAAATGGTGTTTTAACCTCAAAAAAAGTAAATGATTTAGTTGATGGTATTGTTGGAATGTTAGATTTTGAGAAAAAATCTGGTAAAAAGAATTTTACTGACGAAATTGCAAAATTTTCACCACAACTAAAAGCAACGTTGGTAAACTATGCCGTTTATTTGGGAGATCAAAAAAAGTACAAAGAGTCATCGGATGTACTGTATGCAGTTTATAAACTTGATGAGAAAGATCCAGAGAAATTGTATTATGCTGCTAATTACGCCATTAACGGAGCTGATTATGATGCCGCCTTAAAATATTATCAAGAACTAAAAGCGATAAAATATTCGGGCGAAGGCACTGTTTTTTATGCAATGAATAAAGATAAAGGTAAAGAAGAATCTTTTACAAGTAAACAAGAGCGAGAAATTTACATTAAAGCGGGAACACACAATGCACCACGAGACGAAAAAATACAGTCAAAAAGAGGTGAAATTTATAAAAATATTGCATTAATATTAGTACAAAACGGAAAAACTGCCGAAGCTAAAACTGCAATTTCAGAAGCAAGAACAGAAAATCCAAACGATGTAACATTAGTAACTACCGAAGCTGACTTGTATTACAAATTAGGTGATATGGAAACCTATAAAATATTAATAAACAGAGCTATCGATCAAAATCCAAATGATGCTAATTTAGTTTTTAATTTAGGCGTTGTTAGTGCCAATACAAAGCAACTTAAGGATGCCGAAAAATACTATCGTCGTGCAATCGAAATAGATCCAAAATACGTTGATGCTTATATGAATTTGGCAGAAATTTTACTTCGTGGCGATGAACCAATTTTTAATGAGATGAACAAACTTGGCACATCGGAAAAAGACAACAAACGATATGAAGTATTAAATGCGCAGCGAAAAGCTATTTTTAATAGTATTGTGCCATTATTAGAAAAAGCACTAACTGTAAAAGATGATAATGTTGCTGCCCAAAAAACCTTATTAAGTATGTATAAGGTTTTAGAAATGACCGATAAGGTAAAAGAGTTAAAAGCTAAAATGAAATAAAGTAAAAAAATCCCGCATTTTCAATGCGGGATTTTTTATACTATTCTTTTTAAAAGCCGTAATCTATGTGTATGTAAATTTATTTCTTCATTATAAATTCCGGAGTGATCCAAACGGTCAATTCTAACTTTTCCACTTGCGTGAATAATATAATTATGTTCTAAAATAATTCCAACATGTATTATCTTTCCATCCTCATTATCAAAAAATGCTAAATCGCCAGGTTCGCATTCTTCAATAAAGCTTAATACTTCACCTTGTGTGGCTTGCTGAGATGCGTCACGGAGCAGTTTATAACCATTTAATTTGTAAACCATTTGTGTAAATCCTGAACAATCAATTCCAAAAGGTGTTTTGCCTCCCCATAAATATGGAGCATTCAAATATAAAAAAGAAGTACTAATAATTTCACTTTTAGGCTTAACGCCCTCTATTTTTAATCCTTCAAAATACAATCGCTCTGAGTTTATACTTTTAAAAATCAAAAAGTTTATGGCAGCACCGATGGTTACAGGAATCAAACTATTTTTGTCATTTGATATATACGCCAAAAGATCAAGGTTAAATGTCAATTCACAATTGCTCAACATGTTGAACTCTTTCTCTTCAATTGGTTTAATTTGTTTAGAATCAATCCAACCTTCATAATCATCAAAATGTAACTTTATTTTTAGCCACTGCTTTTGCGATTCTACAATTTGAAAATGATCGCCAAATAGAACTTGAGATACCATTTCACTTTGGTCGCGAGGTTCCTTTCGCAACGGAATTATAGATAAAATGCAAATACCAAACATTTTTATTATTTAATGTTAATTTATATAAAATAGATATATTATGAAGCAAGTTCAATAACAATAGCACTAGCACCACCGCCACCATTGCATATTGCGGCCACACCTATTTTACCATTATTTTGTTGTAAAACATTTATTAAAGTAACCACTATGCGGGCACCCGAGCAACCTAAAGGATGACCTAACGAAACTGCACCACCATTTACATTAATTTTTGAGTTTGGAATATTTAAAATCTTTGCGTTTGCTAATCCAACAACCGAAAAAGCTTCGTTAAACTCAAAAAAATCAACCTCGTCTTGATTAATTCCTGCTTTTGCTAACGCTTTTGGTACTGCTTTTGCTGGCGATGTGGTAAACCATTTTGGCTCTTGGGCAGCGTCGGCGTAGCCACGAATATATGCTAATGGTTTTAAATTTAATTCAATAGCTTTTTCTTCGCTCATCAAAATTAAAGCGGCAGCACCATCGTTAATTGTAGATGCGTTTGCTGCGGTTACAGTACCATCTTTTGTAAAAACGGGACTTAAAGTTGGTATCTTATCTAGCCTAACGTTTGAAAACTCTTCATCTTTTGTAACTATAATTGCATCTCCTTTTCGTTGTGGTACATTCACGGCAACAATTTCGTTATAAAATTTACCAGAATTTGAAGCGCTTGCACTACGTTCATAAGATTGAATAGCAAATGCGTCTTGTTCTTCGCGAGAAATAGCATACTTTACAGCACACAAATCAGCACAAACGCCCATTGCATTATTATCGTACGCATCGGTTAAACCGTCTTTTTGCATGCCGTCAATTAGTGTCGAAGAACCAAATTTAACACCATTTCTAAGGTAAACGTAGTGTGGAATCAGACTCATGTTTTCCATTCCGCCCGCCACAACAATTTCTGAATCACCACTTTTTATGGCTTGCGCTCCCATCATTATTGCCTTCATTCCAGAGGCACACACTTTATTAACAGTTGTACAAGCTACTTCGTTGGATAATTCTGCAAAAATTGCTGCCTGACGTGCTGGTGCCTGACCAACGCCTGCTTGCACCACATTGCCCATAATTACCTCATCAATTAAATTGGCATTCAAATCAATTTTTTGTAATGCTCCTTTTATTGCTGCTGCTCCTAATTTTGTGGCCGAAACTGTAGATAATGACCCCATAAAACTGCCAATCGGTGTGCGAACTGCTGAAACAATAACTATATTTTTCATTTTTTTATATCAAATAAGATTTAGATTGCGAATTTAATAAAAATTAACTGGATTAGATTTAAATTAATAAAGATTTTACAATAGTACCGTTTTGCATTAAAAATACAGTACACCAACAAAAAGCTTTTGATATCATATTTACATTTTATGACCCTTTAAGAATACTTAAATTTTTTTCTCTTGTTTGTTTTTGTACTAAAGACCAAAAAGCAACGTTATCAAAAAATACTATCGTATAAACAAATCAAAAAATGCAAAGATTCAAGTCGCTTCTATTTTTATTATTTTTTACAGGATCAATTTCAATTTATGCCCAAAAATCGGCAGTTTATACCTATCAAAATTTTGATTTTGATGAGGCAATTGCTCTTTATAATGGCGATATATATTTATCGGCACAGTTACTATTTGAAAATATAAAGTTAAACAATACTTCCTATAATGTACAGTCCGATTGTTCGTATTATATTGCTTTTTGTGCCATTAAACTTTATCAAGTTAATGCCGATGTTTTAATGGAAAAATTTGTTGCAGATTACCCAACAAGTAGTCGGCAAAATCAGGCATTTTTAGGTGTTGCCAACTATTATTTTGAACAAACAAATTATGCAAAAGCTACAAGTTATTTTGAAAAAATTGACGAAACTACTTTATCAACTGATGAAGTTGAAAAAATAAATTTCAGAAAAGGATATGCTTTTTTCATTAGTAATAAAAAAAAAGAAGCAGCAATTTATTTCAACAAAGTAATCAATTCTATCAATTTTGGGTCGCAAGCCAAATATTATTTGGGTTTTATAGCATACGATAAGGATGATTATATAGAGGCAAATAAACAATTTGAGCAAGTAGCAGATGAGCAAAAGTTTCAAGAAAAAATATCTTATTTTCAGGCGGATATGAATTTCAAATTAGGTAATTTTAATAAAGCTATCGATTTAGGAATTTATTCTTTACCAAAAGCAACTGGTTCTGAGCAATCTGAACTTTGTAAAATAATAGGAGAAAGTTATTTTAACTTAAAACAATACGACAAAGCATTACCCTACCTAAAAAAATATCAAGGAAAAAAAGACAAGTGGAACAATACCGATTTTTATCAGTTGGGATATACTTTTTATAAACAAAATGATTTTAAAAATGCAATTTCACAATTTAGTAAAATTATAGATGGAAAAGATTATGTATCGCAAAATGCATTTTACCATTTAGGAGAAAGTTATTTAAAATTAAATAAAAAGCAAGAAGCTTTAAACAGTTTTAAAAACGCATCTGAAATGAATTTTGATAAAAAAATTCAAGAAGATGCGGCATTTAATTATGCCAAATTGAGCTACGATTTAGGAAATTCATACCAAAGTGTACCTGAAATTTTACATGCTTTTTTAATAAATTATCCAAATTCAAAAAATAAGAAAGAAATTGAAATGGTCTTGATTAGCTCGTATGTTACGTCTAAAAATTATAAAGAAGCCCTAGTTCTATTAGATAAAAATAATTTTCCTGAAAACCGTTTAGCCTACCAAAAAGTTACGTATTACTATGGCTTACAGCTATTTACAGACGGTAATTATTTACAAGCTAACGATATGTTTTTAAAATCGTTACAAAACCCAAAAGATGTTAACTTTACCGTACGTGCCAACTTTTGGAAAGGTGAGACGGAGTTTATTCGTAACGATTTTGATAATGCAATTTTAAGCTTTAAAATGGTTGAGCGTTTAACAGAAGGTAAAACTAATGCTGCATTTAAAAATATAAATTACAGTATAGCCTACTGTAATTTTAAACGTAAACAATATGATGAGGCGGCAAAATATTTTCAGAAACAAATTGCAACCAACCAAGAAGACAAAATTATTTTAAACGATTCGTACCTAAGATTAGGTGATTGCCAATTTGTAGCAACCAAATATGCATTGGGATTAGAATCGTACAACAAGGCCATGCAAATGAAGGGTATTGATAACGATTATGCTCAGTATCAAAAAGCAATTTCGTACGGATTTGTTGGTAAAAATGATAAAAAAATAGAAGAGTTTAATTTATTTCTACAAAACAATCCGTCATCGCGCTTTCGTGATGATGCCTTATTTGAACTCGCAAATACTTATGTAGCAGTAAACAAAACAGATATGGCGTTAAAAACCTATGATAATTTAAATACTGAATTTAAAAATGGATCATTTACTTCAAAGTCACTCTTAAAACAAGGTTTAATTTATTACAATAATCAGAATGACGACGAGGCTCTTTCAAAATTTAAAAAAGTTGCTGCAGATTATCCAAAATCTCCTGATGCGCTAGAAGCCATCGCTACTGCACGATTAATTTATATAGACAATGCAAAAGTAGATGAATATGCAACATGGGTTACGTCACTCGGATTTGTCGACGTTACCGATGCCGATTTAGATAATGATACTTTTGAAAGTGCTGAAAAAAACTATTTGCAAGTAAATAAAAAAACAGCCATTAATTCGTTACGTACTTATTTATCTAAATTCTCAAACGGATTACATTTGGTAAAAGCAAATTTTTACTTAGCACAATTGTACTTTTTAGAAGGTCAAGACGCTGCTGCAATACCTAATTATAATGTTGTTATTTCAAAACCTAGAAACGAGTTTACCGAGCAATCGCTAACAAGATTATGCGAAATATTCCTTAAAAAAAATGATTTTGCGAAAGCAATTCCGGTTTTAAAACAATTAGAAACGGAAGCAGATTTTCTGCAAAATGCAACGTATGCGCAATCTAATTTAATGCGCGCTTATTATGATCAAAAAGAATTTACGAATGCTATAATTTATGCCGAAAAAGTTATGGCAAATGTAAAAACAGATGCTAAAATAAAAGCGGATGCACAAATAATTATTGCGCGATCGGCACTACAATTAAATGATGGAGTAAAAGCTAAAATTGCTTATGCTAATTTATTAAAAATTGCTACCGGCGAATTAGCTGCCGAAGCACTATTTTATGATGCATATTTCAAAAACAAAGAAAATAAATTTGCCGATTCTAATAAATCAGTACAAAAATTGGCTAAAGAATATTCAAGTTATAAATATTTTGGAGCAAAAGCATTGGTGGTAATGGCAAAAAATTATTATCAATTAAAAGATGCTTTTCAGGCAACTTCAATTTTAAAAAGTGTAATTGAAAATTTTGCAAATTTTAATGATATTGTCGACGATGCTAAACAAGAGTTAGATAAAATAAAAGCCGAAGAAGCAAAAACCAATTCGTCTGTAACAAAATAATAGAATCCAATAAAAATGAAAATTAACTTAAAATACATTCTTTTTTTATTACTCGCAATTCAATTTTCGATTGCTCAAAAAAAAGATGAAAATATAGGAACAGAGGTTGTAAATGTAGTAAAACCCTATACACCAACTATTTCTGACGCGTTTAAAATTAAAGAAATTGTGCCACAACAAGACGATATTGTCGCAAAAAAAGAAGTACTTACTTATACCATCTTTTCAATTCCGGTTGCATCAACTTTTAACCCAAGTAAAGGTGTTGCCGCAAACGTAGATAAAGCACAGCAAGAAAAATTGTTCGCTAATAATGCTACTTTTGCAGCAGGAAATTATGGTACTATTAACACGCAATTATATGTAACTACAAAACTCGAGAACGATAAATACATTAGCGCAAATTTTAGACATTTATCATCGCAAGGAGGTATAAAAAATACTTATTTAAAAAATAATTTTTTTGATACAGCGCTAGACGCAACCTACGGCTTTAAAACAAAAGCACTTGCTTGGAAAGTAAACCTCGGAATTCAAAATCAAATGTATAATTGGTATGGTGTAGATCAATTGGTTGCAATTCCAACAATTATGGACAAAATTGATCCAAAACAGTCCTATATTATATTTGCTTTTGGTGGACAATTGCAACTTTTAGAAAGTATTTTAAAAGAAACTGACGTATCATTTACTCATTTTGCAGACGGATATAAATCAACTGAGAATAGGTTGGTTGTGCAGCCAAAAGTAGCACTAGTTATTTTAAATGAAAAACTAAAATTGAATTTTAACTTTGATTACTTAAAGGGTGCCTTTAATAATGAGTATTTAGGTTTTACACCTCTTAATTATGGATTTACAAATTTGGGGTTTCAACCAAATTTTACCATTATAAAAAAAGATTTATCGCTTAACGTAGGTATTTCAATGATTTATAGTGTTGCAAATGAAGCGGGCAAAAATAAATTTTATATGTATCCAAACATTACAGCATCTTACAAAGTTGTTGGCGATTTTATGATTGCATTTGCTGGTGCCGAAGGGGGTTTAAACCAAAATTCATATCATAACTTTGTACAACTAAACAATTTTGTTGCACCAACGTTAACAATTTTGCCAACCGACAAAAAATTTGATATTTATGCGGGATTACGAGGTAAATTATCCAATTCAATAGGTTACAATGCTAAAGCATCATTGGTTAATGAAGATTATAAACCGTTGTTTAAAAATAGTATTTTTAAGTACGACTCGGTTTCAAATGCTGGTTTTACGTTCGGAAATTCATTTGAGGTTATATACGACACGGTAAAAACTATTGCGATTTCAGGAGAATTATCTGCCGATTTTTCGCAAAACGTTACCTTTAAAGTAGAAGGAATATTTAGCAAATATGTTTTATCAAATCAAACCGAACCATGGAATTTACCCAACTTGCAAATTAATTCTAATTTAGATTTTAAAATTACAGAAAAATGGAACGCAGGAATTAAGTTGTTTTTTATTGGCGAACGTAAAGATCAGTTTACGCAAGTTTCAAATACCGCATTATATATACCAATTACTAAAACTTTAGATGGATATTTTGATTTAAATGCGCGTATAAATTATAATCACAACAAACAGTTAGGTTTTTTTATTAAAGGAAATAATTTGGCAAATCAAAGTTATCAACGTTTTTTAAATTATCCTGTACAAGGCATTCAGGCGCTGCTGGGAGCAAATTATAAGTTTGATTTCTAAAAAATAACTAGCTATTGTAAATATCCTAGTTAGCTAGGCTTTTTATTATCTTTCAAATTTGTAATTTTGTAGCTTACAGTTCAAAAAAATGACTTTCAAACACAAAGTTTTACAGCAACACAAAGTTTTACTACAAGATAAAATTGACGTATTTCACGACATGATTTCGGGTTTATCTATCGATGCCCAAAATGATGCAAAAGGCTCAGCAGGCGATAAGCACGAAACTGCATTATCAATGATGCACTTGGAACAAGAAAAATTAAATTTTAAATTAAGAGACTTTTTACTACAAAAAAATATTTTAGATAAAATTGATGCCTCACTACATCATACTATTATCACTTCTGGAAGTATTGTTAAAGCAAATGAAATGTATCTTTTTATTAGTGCAGCTTTACCAAAAATTATAATTGACTCAAAAACTATTATTGCACTTTCACCACAATCGCCATTAGGTTCAAAACTTATAGGCAATTCGGTAGGATTTACATTTGAAATTAATGGCTCTACATTTTCAATAATCGAAATTCAGTAATGATATACTTATATATTGTAACAAAAAATATGTATTTAATTATAATTTATAACTAAAATTTCATTATTAGTTTTATTATTTTCTGTTTTGATTCATTTTTGCTTTATTAAATAGTATAAGATAAAACAAAAAGATTATGTGCGGAATTTTAGCAATTATAGGAAAAGGAAAAGACCAAGAATTAGTAAAACAATTATCAAAAAGAATGTCGCATCGTGGTCCAGACGAAAGCGATTTGCACATTACCGAAAACGGACATATTTTAAGCCACGAACGGTTATCAATTATTGATCTTTATTCGGGTAAACAACCTATTAAAGGAACAAATCTGGCATGGATGGTTCATAATGGTGAAATTTACAACCATCAAGAGTTAAGAAATGGCATTTTAAAAGATCACATTTTTAAAACCAAATCAGACTCTGAAGTAATAGTACATTTGTATGAAGAGTTTAAATACGATTTTTTGCCTTATTTAGATGGCGATTTTGCCTTTGTTATTGTTGATGGTGATGATTACATTGCAGGTCGTGACCCAATGGGAGTAAAACCTTTGTATTACGGAATGGATGACCGAGGACGGATGTATTTTTCGTCAGAAATGAAGCCTATTGCCGATCAATGCAAAACTTTTTCAACATTTCCGCCAGGACATTATTATACGCCAAGTACAGGCTTTGTTAAATATTATGTTCCTGAATATGAAGATTATTCTAAAGCAACAAAAGAATTAGATTTATCAGAAATTAGAGCAGCACTAACCGAAGCAACTCGCAAGCGATTGATGAGCGATGTGCCAATTGGGGTGTTACTTTCAGGCGGTCTCGATTCATCATTAACTTCGTCAATTGCATCACGATTATTAAAAGCACAAGGCAAAACTTTGCATTCGTTTTCTATCGGATTGGATGAAAATGCACCAGATGCTGCCGCTGCTCGAAAAGTAGCCTTGTTTTTAGGAACAGAGCACCATGAAATTCATTTTACCATTGCACAAGGAATTGAAATTCTAGATAAACTAATTTGGCATTTAGAAACTTATGACGTAACGTCAATAAGAGCAAGCACACCTATGTTTTTTTTATCAAAAGCAATTACCGATTTAGGTATAAAAGTAGTGCTTTCAGGTGAAGGTGCCGATGAAATTTTTGGAGGTTATTTGTATTTTAGAAACGCACCATCTACCGAAGATTTTCAAAAAGAAACAATTGAAAGAGTTCAAAAACTATTTACTGCCGATTTGTTGCGCGCTGATAAATCAACAATGGCGCATGGTTTAGAAGCCAGAGTTCCGTTTTTAGACAAAGCTTTTTTAGACATTGCAATGCTTATAAAAGCCGAAGAAAAACAACCTAAAACGTATGATGGTAAAGAAAAATATATTTTAAGAAAAGCATTTGACACACCCGACAATCCGTATTTGCCTGAGGAAGTTTTGTGGCGTCAAAAAGAACAATTTTCGGACGGTGTTGGCTACAACTGGATTGATCAATTAATTGAATACTGTTCGTCAAAAGTTACCGATGAGCAGATAGATGGAGCGACAATGGAGTTTCCTTATAATGCACCCACAACCAAAGAGGCCTATTTTTATAGAACTATTTTTCATAAATACTACCCACAAGTTAGTGCTGCGCAAACTGTAAGAAAATGGATTCCAAAATGGCAAAAAAACCAAGATCCTAGCGGACGCGCAAATGCAGCACACGTGCAAGCAGATACACAAATTGCCGAAAGTTCTGTTATAATTTAGAACTTAACAGGCACTTTAAAACCTATTACTTTTACAAATAAAAATGTTAAAGTAATAGGTTTTTTATATTAAATTAGTACCCATGTACAACTATAATTTACTAATATAACTTCCGTATAAATCTTTAAACTGATAACCCTCAGTAATGCGGTCTTTGCTTAATTTATCATATTCTACCAAACCCCAAAGTATAAATTCTTTCATAAAATACTTATCTTCTAGTGCAATTTCTGGTTGGTATTTTTGAATTAAATCTTCTAACGGCACAACTTCATCTAATATTTTTTTGTACACGTCATCGGTAGCATCATCTAATAATTCAAATCCTGATGCTGCAAAAAACCATTCTAAAATTTTAGCATACGGACTTTTCTCTAAATCACGCTCTAATTTTTCGATTTTTGGAAAATGAGCAGGAAAAAAGGTATGTATTGCATCGCCAATTAAATGCTGTGCCACTTGAGCAGCGCCTTCTTGCTCTCCTTCATAAACCAGTTCAACTTTGCCGGTTAATGCCGGAATA
Organism: Flavobacterium sp.; assembly: GCA_043772535.1. GTDB lineage: Bacteria > Bacteroidota > Bacteroidia > Flavobacteriales > Flavobacteriaceae > Flavobacterium. The sequence goes on from JAYVGC010000034.1 coordinate 33,605, forward strand.
ATTCCCATAAAATCAGACAGGCGCACCGAGGTTTTGTCTGCACCAGCAATCAAAGCCCTGCGTTCGGCCGTACTTACTAAATTTTCATACGCTGTTATGGTCATTCGGGCACTCACACCACTTTTATTATCTATATATTCGCTATCTCTGGCTTCAAAGCTAATTTGTTCTAATAAATCTTTGGCCAAATTAGGTACGTAAACCGTTTGTGATTGCTCTGTATTTAATTTTGCTTCTTGCTGTGTAATTGTTCTAGCAATTGCAATGGTTTCAGGATAATGTGTTAGTATTTGCGAACCAATTCTATCTTTTAAAGGTGTTACAATACTACCACGATTGGTATAATCTTCGGGGTTGGCTGTAAAAACAAATTGTATATCTAATGGCATTCGCAACTTAAAACCACGAATTTGAATATCACCTTCTTGCAAAATATTGAATAACGAAACTTGAATTCTAGCCTGTAAATCTGGTAATTCATTGATTACGAATATACATCGGTTGGCACGCGGAATCATTCCAAAATGAATGACACGTTCGTCAGCATAAGACAATTTTAGGTTAGATGCTTTTATTGGATCAACATCGCCAATCAAATCGGCAACGGTTACATCTGGAGTTGCTAACTTTTCGAAAAAACGTTCACTTCTGTGCATCCAAGAAATTGGTGTTGCATCGCCTTTTTCCGTTATTAAATCTTTTGAAAAACGAGAAATTGGATTTAATGGATCATCGTTAATTTCTGAACCAGTTACAACTGGAATAAATTCATCAAGCAATTCGATCATTTTTCTTGCCAATCTGGTTTTAGCTTGACCACGAAGTCCTAATAAATTAATGTTGTGACGCGAAAGAATAGCACGCTCTAACTCAGGAATTACGGTATTTTCGAAACCATGAACGCCTTCAAAAACGGGTTTTCCTAATTTTATTTT
>JAYVGC010000035.1:0-4529 GCA_043772535.1 Flavobacterium sp.
ACTAATTCGGCATTCAATTCCGAAAAAGTAAAATCATCCCAAAATCACATCAACAACCAAATCGCTATCTAACTCAAAATACAAAGGCAAACGAATCAAACAATCATTTCAAAACCTTCCAATAACCCGTTTTCTCGTCGCCAATTCGTTCTAATCTGTTGGTTTTTTTCAATTTCTCGATGGTTCGCAGTATTGTGCTTTTTGAGACATTAATCAGTTTAGATAGTTGCAATATTATAATTTCGGGGTTTAATTTTATTTGTTTTAATATCAGTTCAACTCGCACATCTGTTTGGTTACTTTTCCAACGACCCGTTTTTTCGTTACCAATTCTTTCTAAAGTATTGTTTTTTTTTAAGTTTGTCAATATTTCTTAAAACAGTACTTTTTGATACTGCAAGCTGAATTGTTAATTCAGTAATCGAAATTTATTGTTGGTTTTTATTAGACCTAAAATGCTTTTTAATTTGCCATCGGTGTCATCATCGGTGTCATCAATTGTTGTTTTTGCATCTGTAACTATTTGTTTTTTAGAATTTTCTAGTAAAATTTTTTTTATCCGTGTCAACATTGGTATCATTGGTGTTGTTATTATCGGTGTCAACATCGGTGTCACTGTTTTTGTTTAGTAATTCATTATAAACTACAAATGTAATTCCGTCTGATGATTCTTTGAGTACGGGTGCAATAATACCGTGGTTTTTGCAAAGGTCAAATATTCTTTTTATGCCAGATCCAAAACGCTCTATTAATTTCACTTCTTTGAAAGCACTTGCTATTAGCTTGTTTCGAGATTTAGAAGTATAATTTCCTGTCAATAAATCATTTATAGTAAAATTGCCAAATAAATATCTTGGGTTATAAAACTCAATTCTATTGTCAAAAATTTTAATTATCGATGCATTACTGTTTCTATAATCCCGATGCACTATCATGTTGATTACGATTTCTCGAATAGCCTCTAGCGGATAATCAAATCGTTCAATTCGCTCTGGCGCACCAATAATAATGTATTCGACCATTAAATGTTTTTTGATGAACGCAATTACGTTTTCGACTTCGGTAAACAAGTCGGTATTTAACGAAATGGCATCAATAATTGCAGTTTCGCTCTTGAAACGACCCACTTGAATGTCGCTTATCAAGCAATAATCTTTGGCAAATAACAAATAGGCTCCCAATGTAATTTGTCCGTCTCGAATTAATTATATTTTGGTTAAAAAGTGAACCAGATCGTTATCGATGATTACGTGCGAATTGATTTCGATTTTGCGGATAAATTTTCTAACTTTATCTAAATCAATATCATTAATATTATGAAATGGATCTTTATAAAAATCCCAACTACTATTTAAGGTTCGCAAATGTTAATTAGAAATTTCGTCAACAGAGATCAAATGATTAGAATTGGCAATACGTTTGAGGTGCTATCCTTGAACAGAAACTGGTTTTATTGGGTATTCGTCTATTTTTAAGGCAACTACTTTCTGATTATTCGACTCGATAATAAAAACTTCTGGAACAATAGTGAAATTGGTTTTGGATTTGATTTCGTTAATCCAATTTTGAACGCTTTCGTCGTTTAAATCGACTCCAATAATTTTAGCACTCGATGAAACACCAATCAAAACATAAGCTCCTGAAATGTTTGCAAACGACACAAGTGTTTCTATAACCTCTTTATTAAAAGTAGATTTGAACGCAAGGTTTTCGCTTTCGCCAGAGTTGATAAGATGTAAGAGTGCTTTTTCGGTCATTAAAATTTAATACAATTTGCAATAGTTTTATAAAATTAATTTTTATTTGTTGAAAAAGTAATGATTTATTAATTTGAATAAAATATTTGCTAATTCGGAATTGCATTCCGAAAAAGTTATATATTTGTAAAAATTATTTTTAAATGAAAATTCAAAGAACGTTAGAACATAAAATTTTATTATATGCCAATCAATTTCGAGCAATCGCGGTAATGGGAATTAGGCAAAGTGGCAAAACAACTTTGTGTAAAATGATTTTTCCAACAAAACCTTATTTGAATTTTGAGAACATCGATGTGCAACTTCTTGCCGAACAAGATCCAAATGCGTTTTTAGATAAATACAAAATTACAGGAGCAATTTTTGACGAAATTCAAAAGTCACCAAGTTTATTTAATTACATTCAGGAAATTTTAGATAACGAAACTGAGCGTGGAAAATATATTTTGACCGGAAGTAGTAATTTTTTATTGAACCAAAACATAAGTCAAAGTCTAGCAGGAAGAGTTGGTTTTCTTGAACTTTTGCCGCTGTCAAATAAAGAAATTCTAACTTATTTCAATAAAAAATATTCTGTTTGGGAAATGATTTTTAAAGGGGGTTTTCCTGAAATTTGGTTGCAAAACATTAATCCTAGTTTTTATTTCCCAAGTTATATTCAGAGTTTTATTGAACGTGATATTCGGCAATTAATCAATATAAAAAACCTAATTTTATTTCAACAATTCATAAAACTAGTAGCAACTCGTGCTGGTCAAGAATGGAACAGTTCTCAAATTTCTAACGATTTAGGTATCGAGTCAAAAACAGTTTCTGCTTGGTTGTCATATTTACAAACTGCTGGAATTGTTTATTTATTGCCACCATATTATGCAAATTTTGGAAAACGAGTAATCAAACGACCCAAATTATACATTACAGATACAGGAGTTTTATGCAGTTTATTAGGTATTCAAAATGAAAATCAATTAGAAAATCATCCGCTGAAAGGCTCAATCTTTGAAAATTTCGTACTATTAGAATATTTAAAAGAAAAAAACAGCTCTTTAGAAAACAGTTCGTTTTATTACTGGCGCAGCATTAGTGGTGTAGAAATTGATTTGATAATCGAAAAAAATGGAATGTTAGTACCAATAGAAATTAAATCAGGAACAACATACCAAGAAAAATGGTGGAAAAACATAATAGATTGGCAAGTTTTCTCTAAAAGCAGCTTGCCTGGTATGATTATTTATGGTGGCAATGAAAATTATGATTTTTCTGATGGTCGAAAAGTAATTTCTTATAATTCGATTTCTATAGGAGTGATTACTAATTAGGAATAAAATTCAGAATTAGTAAAATTTCTCACAAATACCATCAACAACTAAATCGCTATCTAAATGAAAAAATAAAGGTAGTTGCAAAAGACAATCGGTAAATCGATCTCTTTCTGGTAAATTTATTCCATGTGTTTGTTCAAATAATAAGGCCTTGAATGCAAAATAATGTATCAAAACCTAAAATATACAATCACTCAATTTTTCAGTTTTAATTGTTAAAATCTTGCCTGCTAGTTATTGTTATTATTTCGACGGTTTCGAGATTCGCAATTTTATAATAAATCGTATCAACGCCACAAACACAATATCTGTATCCTTTTTTAATATGGTCTGCTGTTGGAAATAGATAAGGATTCAAAGTAATTTTATCACAACAATCAAACATCATATCATAGTAAATATCAGCTTGATTCATTCCGAATTGTCCAAAACCGTATTCATAAGTTCTAACTATATCTTCTTCAGCATCTACTGTTAAAACGTATTTATACATTCAATCCTTTTTTAATTTTGGATAATAAATCTGTTTTAGTTAATGAACTGTAACCCCTTTTTTCAGCATTATTGATTTTATTTCTCACAAATTCAAAATATTCTTCTTGTGATCGTGCTTGTTTAATTAAATAATTGACGGCTTCACTTTTACTGCTAAACTCTTGTGCGCTAACGCTTTTTTTTAGCCATTCTTCGTTTGGTGCGGTTAATGAAATACTTTGTCTGGTCATGATCTGATAATTTTGGTGTAAATATACACCAAAATTTTAAACAATTATTAATTAACTATTCCATCTACAACCAAATCGCTATTCAACTCAAAAAACAAAGGCAATCGCAACAAACAAGCAGTAAAATGATTTGTTTCTGGTAAACTTCTACCATCGTGCTTATCTGTATAATATGGACTTGAATGCAAACTAATATAATGAAAAACAGGATGTATGCTTGGCTTTCAATTATTTAATAATTTAGTTCTTTGTTCGATTAATTCGCAAATCAAATAAAACATGTGCTCATTATTAGTCGCATAATCAGGAACAGATGGTAATTTTACATTATTTGATTTTGCCCAATTTTGAAGATTTAAATTGTAAATATCCCAAATTACTTTTCTTTGTTCTTGAATTTTTTTAAAATTTTTGAGCTGCACCTACAAAAAAGTGGCGACAATTTCTGATCGTGAAAATAAACTTCCAAACTCTACCCAACCATATTTAACGACTTCGCCACGAAAAAACGCAGAACGATTAGTGCCATTTTCCCAAATTACTTCTGCCCTATCGCAAAATTGTTCTTCGTTAATAGCCAACATACCGCCTTCTCCAGAAATTATGTTGTTGGTTTCGTGAAATGAAAAAGGAGCTAAATATCCAATAGAAGCTAATGCTTTTTTGTGTGAGCCATAATAACCAAAAACCAATCGATATGACAACATTCTAATTTCTTCGAGCAA
>JAYVGC010000036.1:0-4525 GCA_043772535.1 Flavobacterium sp.
AAGGTACTTGGGGTGATGGCACTGTACAACAATTAGCCGATTATATTCAGTCAGAAATACCTACATTAAAATCCTTTAATCGTAGGGGTTTATACCGTATGAAACAGTTTTACGACACCTATTGTCCAGGATCGGAATTTGATACTGTATTTCAAAATATTACATCGTTAAATATTGAAAATAAAGACACTAAAAAAGTGTCAGCACCGCCGACACATTTAAGTTTTGAGTTTGTATCAACAGCGTTGACACAATTACAAAAACCACAAAATGAAAAAGTGTCACCGCTGGCGACACAATTAGAAAATGACAATAACGATAACGAAAAAACAATTGTGTCCACACTGCGGACACAATTAAGTTGGTCAGTTCATTTAGAGATTTTATCAGCTTGTAAATTACCCGAAGAAAAATTGTTTTACTTGATTATGGCTTCAAGAGAGAAATGGAGCCAGCGCGAAATAAGAAGACAAATTGAAAGTGGTTTATTTGAACGCTATGCTTTAAGTAATGCAAAAGTGTCGGCACTGCCGACACAATTACCAGCCAAGATAAACGAGCACCTAAAAGACATTTATTCATTAGAATTTTTAGAACTAGGCGATGATTTTAGCGAAAGTGATTTACAAAAATCAATAGTAAAAAACCTAAAAAAATTCATTTTAGAAATAGGAACTAACTTTTCTTTTGTTGGCGAAGAATACAGGGTACAAGTTGCCAATAGAGACTATGAAGTAGATTTATTATTTTACCACAGAGCTTTACAATGTTTAGTGGCTTTTGAATTAAAAATTACCGATTTCAAACCCGAATATTTAGGTAAAATGAACTTCTATTTAGAAGCCCTCGACAGAGAACACAAACAACCACACGAAAACCCAAGTATTGGGATAATTCTTTGTAAAAGTAAAGACGATGAAATTGTAGAAATTGCAATGAGCCGTTCACTATCTCCAACAAAAGTAGCAGAATACACTACCAAACTAATTGACAAAAAACTACTTCAAGCCAAATTACACGAATTGGGAGAGTTGTACAATCAGAAAAAGAATTATGAATTATAAATGATGAATTATGAAAGATAATGTAATCAAAGTAAAATCATTTGCTGTTGCAATTAGAATAATAAATCTCTATAAGTTTCTGAAAGAAAACAAACAGGAATATGTTTTAAGTAAGCAGCTTTTAAGAAGTGGCACATCAATAGGAGCAAATGTTAGAGAAGGTTTAAATGCCGAAAGCAAGAAAGATTTTATTCATAAACTCGCAATAGCTCAAAAAGAAACTGACGAAACGCTATATTGGATTGAGTTGTTAAAGGAAACGGAATTTATAACAGAAATGGAATTTAATTCTTTAAATAACGATTTAAATGAAATTCTAAAAATTATTAGAAGCATAATCATAACGGCAAAAAATAATATAGCCAAACAGTAATTCATAATTCAACATTTATAATTCATAATTCAAATGCAAACACCAAGCTATATAGAAGACCACATCAGTCAAATTCCAGCATTGCAATTACTCATAAAAATGGGTTATCAATATTTATCTCCAGACGAAGCAATGGAATTACGTGGCGGTAGAACCAGTAATGTATTGTTAGAACCAATTTTGAAAAAACAACTCGAAAAAATAAACAGCATACAATACAAAGACAAAGAGTTTTCTTTTTCAGATAGTAATATTAATGCAGCGGTTATTACTTTGCGAGAACTACCCATACAAGATGGTTTTATAAAGGCAAACCAAGCATTTTATGACTTAATAACTTTAGGTAAAAGTTTGGAACAAACCATTCTAAACGATAAAAAAAGTTTCTCCTTTCAATACATCGATTGGAAAAATATAGAGAACAATACATTCCACGTTACCGAAGAATATGCAGTATTACGAAGTGAAAGAAACGATACCTATCGCCCAGATATTGTTTTATTTATCAATGGTATTCCAATGGTAGTAATTGAATGTAAAAGCAACGTAATTAAAGACCCAGTAAAAGAAGCCATTTCACAACATTTACGAAACCAACAAGAAGACGGAATAAGAGGATTATACCAATATTCTAATATAGTATTGTCATTAGCGGTAAATGAAGCAAGATATGCCACTACAGCCACACAAAATGAGTTTTGGAGTGTATGGAAAGAAGTATTCCGAACCAAAGACGAAGGAATACAATATGGTGATGCCATTAGACAATTAAAAAATAGTGAGCTACCAAATACAGAACGTACAGCCATTTTTAACCAACGATTTAAAAGTGTATTGCATTATTTCAATCAACTGGAAAAAGAAGAAATAATCGTAACCGAACAAGATAAGTTAGTATTCAGTTTATGTCAAAAATCAAGAGTTTTAGATTTAATTTTCAATTATATAGTCTATGATGATGGCGTTAAGAAAATAACCCGATACCAACAATATTTTGCAATCAAAGAAACACTCAAAAAAATTAGTGTTGCCGATGCTAATGGTAAGAGAACTGGCGGTGTAATTTGGCACACACAAGGAAGTGGAAAATCATTAACAATGGTAATGTTAGCCCAAATGATTGCAACCCAAAAAGACATAAAAAATCCAAAAATAATTCTAGTTACCGATAGGATAGATTTAAACACACAAATTACAGAAACATTCCAAAAATGCCACGTTGATGTAGAGGAAGCACAAACAGGAAAACATTTAGTAGAATTAATCAATAACCCAACCGATGCAGTAATTACAACTCTAATTCACAAATTTGAAGCGGCAATAAATCAGTCAAAAGAAGGGTTTACTTCGCCTAATATTTTTGTACTAATAGATGAAGGACATCGAAGCCAATATGGTACGTTTAATGTAAAAATGCAAAAAGTTTTCCCAAATGCTTGTTTTGTAGCATTTACAGGAACGCCATTAATGAAAAAAGAAAAAAGCACAGCCAATAAATTTGGTGGATTAATTGATGTGTATTCAATAAATGATGCTGTTGCTGATAAAGCAGTAGTGCCGTTGTTGTATGAAGGAAGACATAATCTAATTGAAGTAAACGACAAACCATTAGATACTTATTTTGATAAAGTTTCTGAACCAGCTACACCTTATGGAAAAGTGGCATTAAAAAGGAAATTTAGTTCAACCAATCAAATTAATAAAGCAGATCAAGTTGTAGAGGCTAGAGCTTGGGATATTAGTGAGCATTTTGAAGCAAACATTCAGGGTACTGGTTTCAAAGGACAATTAGTAGCACCCAATAAAACCACAGCTATTAGATACCGAGAATATTTAAAGCAAATAGGAAAAGTAAGTTGTGAAGTATTAATTTCTGCACCTGATACAAGAGAAAATTACGAAGATGCTTTTGAGGAAAACGAAGATGTAGTATTGAAGTTTTACAAAGCAATGATGAGTAAATACGGAAAACAATCCGATTACGAAAAATCAGTAATTAGTGCTTTTAAAAAACAAGAACATCCAGAAATAATTATTGTTGTCGATAAACTTTTAACGGGGTTTGATGCGCCAAATAATCAAGTTTTATACATAACAAGAGCATTAAGAGAACATACGTTACTTCAAGCAATAGCAAGGGTAAACAGGGTTGCAAAAGACAAAGAATATGGTTATATTATTGATTATTTCGGAAATCTAGAAAATCTGGACAATGCCTTAAATACTTACAGTGGTTTAAATGATTTTGAACAAGAAGAATTAGCTGGAACAATTATAAATATCAATAAAGAAATAGAAAAATTGCCACAAGCGCACAGCGAGTTATGGGATATTTTCAAAACGATAAAAAACAAAAAAGATGCCGAAGCCTATTCAGAATTATTGAGTGACGATAGCATTAGACATCCATTCTATGAAAAGTTATCTGCTTTTTTGAGATTGTTTAAGTTAGCAATGGCGTCATTAGAATTTAATGATATTAAAAACGAAAAAACAATTGATAAATACAAAATAGATAGTAAGTTTTTCTTGAAATTAAGAGTAGATGTTAAGAGAAGATATTATGATGATATTGATATTTCTGCGTTTGAGCCACAAATACAAAAGTTGATCGATAAGCACATTACTACTCACGGCGAAGTATTAAAAATTACTGAACTCGTTAATATTTTTGACAAAGACAAAAGAGAAGCCGAAGTAGAAAAAGTAATGGGTAAAGCAGCAAAAGCCGACCATATTGCAACTCGAACTGTAAAAGCAATTAATGTTAAAATGAATGAAGACCCAATCTTCTACAAAAGTTTATCAGCCTTAATTAGAGAAGCGATTAATGATTACCATCAGCACCGTATTGATGAAGCATTATATTTACAAAAAGCCAAAGAATATGAAAACCAATTCTTAACAGGTAAACAAAACAATGTTCCAAATGTTATTCAAGATAATCCAAATGCAATTGCATTTTATAACCTAATAAATGATGTTTTAGATAATAGTTTTAGCAATGTACCAGAGCCAAAAGAAGTACAAGCCAATACAGCTTTAGAAGTTGAAAATTGTATTAAAAACATTGTATATGAGAATGATA
>JAYVGC010000037.1:0-11280 GCA_043772535.1 Flavobacterium sp.
ACACGAACGCGACTTTAATCAAACTATTTTATACGGACGAGATGTAACCATCGATGACATAATTTCGACAGCAAAACGATTTCCAATGATGGCAGACAAACAGGTGGTTATTGTTAAAGAAGCACAAGATTTATCACGAACCATAGACCACCTAGAGCCGTACGTTTTAAACCCGCAACCAACCACAGTTTTAGTTATTTGCTACAAATATAAAGTACTAAATAGAGTTAAAAAAGCAACAAAAGCCATAATCAAAGCTGGCGTATTGTTCGAGAGTAAAAAAATGTACGAAAACCAAGTAGGCATCTGGATAACAAGAGTATTACAAGGCAAAAAATTAACTATTGAGCCTAAAGCAAATGCAATGTTAGTCGAATTTTTGGGTAACGATTTAAGCAAAATTGCAAACGAAATATCCAAACTCGCAATAATTTTGCCCGCCCACAGCATTATAACGCCGCAACATATCGAACACAATATTGGCTTTAGTAAAGATTTTAATAATTTCGAATTTATAAACGCAATCGGATCTAAAAACCAATTGCAAGCCTATAAAATTGCACATTATTTTGGACAAAACATCAAAGATAATCCGATTGTTGTTACCACAAGTTTAGTTTTTTCATTCTTCAACAAGCTCTTACTTTACCACGGCACAAAAGATAAAAATCCTGCAAAAGTAGCCGCAATATTACGAATAAGTCCCTATTTTGTTAAAGATTACGACCTCGGAATTACAAATTATCCCATGAAAAAAGTAAGCGCCATAATTGCCCATTTAAGGCAAACCGATGTGAAAAGTAAAGGAGTAGGAGCCAATGCATTGCCGCAAGCCGATTTGCTAAATGAACTTTTATATATAATTTTTAACTAATTTTTTACGAAGCTATTTCCAGCTATTCGTTCTATCTTTTTTTGCGATTAGCGTCCTCCTGCGTCGGATTTAAAAAAAAAGGATGCCACTACTATCCGGGCTAGCAACCCAAACAACCCAAGAAAATAGGGTTATAATAAAATCATTTTCAAAAAAAATAAATAATCACTATATTTGCGTCTTAAATTAGTTTAGGATGAATAAAAATACAGTTTTAGCATGGGCTACCTTTATTATGATAGTGATGGGCTTAGTACTCATAGCACTTGGAGCTTTTAGATACAATGAAATTGCGGGCTGGGGTTTTGTAACGGTCGGAATCGGGTTTTTAGCAAACGCGTGGGTATTCAGTTCCTTAAAGGGTCGCGTATAATTTTTATTAGTTCAAATCTTAAATCTCAAATTCACAAAAATCATGTCAGACGATAAAAAAGTCATATTCTCAATGTCAAAGGTTAATAAAACCTATTCAAGCAGCAACAAACAAGTATTAAAAGATATTTATTTAAGTTTTTTTTATGGTGCCAAAATTGGTATTTTAGGTCTAAACGGCTCCGGAAAGTCGTCTTTACTTAAAATTATTGCAGGGCAAGATAAAAATTTTCAGGGAGACCTAGTTTTTGCACCAAATTATACTGTTGGATATTTAGAACAAGAACCTTTGCTTGACGAAACAAAAACAGTAATCGAAGTAGTACGCGAAGGAGTTGCCCAAACGGTAGCCATACTAGACGAATTCAATAAAATAAACGATATGTTTAGTTTGCCCGAAGTATATGAAAATGCCGATAAAATGGACAAATTAATGGAACGTCAATCGGTGCTACAAGACCAAATAGACGCATCAAATGCTTGGGAATTAGATACAAAGCTTGAAATTGCAATGGACGCGCTGCGCACTCCAGACGGCGATATGCCTATAAATGTACTGTCGGGTGGCGAAAAAAGAAGAGTTGCCTTGTGTCGATTATTATTACAACAACCCGATGTTTTATTACTAGATGAACCAACAAATCACCTCGATGCCGAAAGCGTACTTTGGTTAGAACAGCATTTGGCTCAATATTCTGGTACCGTAATTGCAGTTACACACGACCGTTATTTTCTTGATAATGTAGCCGGTTGGATCTTAGAGCTTGATCGTGGACAAGGAATTCCTTATAAAGGGAACTACTCATCTTGGTTAGAACAAAAATCGAAACGAATGGAATTAGAAGAAAAAGTAGCTTCTAAACATCGCAAAACATTGGAACGTGAGTTAGATTGGGTACGCCAAGGTGCTAAAGGAAGACAAACAAAACAAAAAGCTCGTTTGCAAAACTATGATAAATTATTAAATGAAGACCAAAAAGAATTAGACGAAAAACTAGAAATTTATATTCCCAATGGACCACGTTTAGGAACTAATGTAATTGATGCAAAAGGAGTTTCAAAATCGTTTGGTGAAAAATTATTATACGATAATTTAAATTTTACGCTTCCACAAGCTGGTATAGTTGGTATTATAGGTCCAAACGGTGCCGGTAAATCAACAATTTTCAGAATGATAATGGATGAGCAAAAAGCTGATGCAGGCGAATTTTCGATTGGTGAAACTGTTAAAATCGCTTATGTGGATCAATCACATTCAAACATTGACCCAAATAAATCTATTTGGGAAAACTTTTGCGATGGTCAAGAATTAATAATGATGGGCGGACGACAAGTAAACTCAAGAGCCTACCTATCGCGATTTAATTTTGGGGGCAGTGATCAAAATAAAAAAGTAGCTACACTTTCTGGTGGGGAGCGAAATCGCTTGCATTTGGCAATGACGTTAAAAGAAGAAGGAAACGTATTGTTGCTTGACGAACCTACCAATGATTTGGACATCAATACCTTACGGGCTTTAGAGGAAGGTTTAGAAAATTTTGCAGGCTGCGCTGTAGTAATAAGTCACGATCGTTGGTTTTTAGATCGAATTTGCACACATATTTTAGCATTTGAGGGGAATTCAGAAGTTTACTTTTTTGAAGGTAGTTTCTCTGACTATGAAGAAAATAAAAAGAAACGTTTAGGTGGCGATTTGACCCCAAAACGAATTAAATACAGAAAATTAATTAGAAGCTAAGTCCAGCACTATTTTAAAAAAACCTATTAGAAATTCTGATAGGTTTTTTATTTAACGAAGTTTAAGACTATTTTTTGATAATATCATCTAAAACTGCTTTATTCGGATAGTTTATAACCTTCAACGTTATTTTTTCATTTTTAGTAGTTTGTCCTTCAATTATATATAATTTTCCCTTTTGATAAATGGTATTACTTTTATCAAAATCAATATCGCCATACGTTAAAATATTTTTAATATCAACCGTATCAATCCAATCTTCGGCTAATTTTCTTGAAGCTTCAATAGAATAATTAAAAGGTTTGTTTCGTAAATCATTTAAAACTCGTGCATTAGGAAAGTAATTGCATCGCGTATCTTTACCAGATAACACCATTGACACAAAAAAAATTCCAATTGTTAATCCTATTAAATAGTAGGCAAAGCGTTGGTAAAATTTCATTTTTTTAATTTAGTTTTATAGGTTGTTGAATAACATTATTTTAAAAAACAATTAAATTAATATCGCTATCTGGTAAGTTAAACCACTCACCTATAGCTTTATGTGTTAAAATGCCGTGGTACATATACACTCCATTTTTTAAACCTTTGTTGCAGCGCAGGGCACTTTCTATTCCGCCGTCTTCTGCAATTTGAATTAAGTAGGGTGTAAAAATATTACTTATCGACAGTGATGCTGTTTTTGAATATCGAGATGGAATATTGGGTACACAATAATGTACGACATTATTTTTTATAAAAGTTGGTTTTTCATGTGTAGTAATTTCGGAGGTTTCAAAACAACCGCCCGTATCGATGCTCACATCAACAATGACGGCACCTTTTTTCATGTGTTCAACCATTGTTTCAGTAACCACAATGGGGCAGCGGTCTTTTCCACGCATGGCACCAATGGCAACATCGCAGCGACGTAACGCTTTAAGCAATCCTTTTTGTTGCAATGTTGACGTAAAAATTCGTTGATTGATTGTATCTTGTAAACGACGTAATTTTGTGATTGAATTATCAAAAACTTTAACGCTAGCTCCCAAACCTACGGCCGTTTTTGCTGCAAATTCTCCTACTGTTCCTGCACCTATTATAACCACCTCTGTTGGCGGAACCCCGGTGATGTTTCCAAATAAAAGTCCGTTTCCAAATTGATTATTTATCATTAATTCGGCAGCAATTAATACAGAACCTGTGCCTGCAATTTCACTTAACGATTTTACGGCAGGGTAGTAGCCATCCTCATCTTTAATGTATTCAAATGCCAAAGCGGTAATTTTCTTTTTAGTTAGCGCTTCAAAATAAGCAACTTTTCTAGTTTTTAGTTGAATTGCTGAAATTAAAATCGAATTTTGATGCATCATTTCAATTTCGTCTAGCGTTGGTGGTTCTACTTTTAATATTATAGGACATCCAAATACCTTTTTAGTATCATTTGTAATTTCGGCACCATTGTCAGCATAATCTTTATCTGAAAAGCTAGAACTCTCGCCAGCACCAGCTTCAATCAATACGCTATGACCATGATTAGTAAGTGAATTTACCGCATCGGGTGTAAGGCAAATTCTGCGTTCTTGGTAGCTGGTTTCTTTCGGAATTCCGATAAAAAGTTCACTTTTATGACGTGCAATTTCTAGGGTTTCTTCTTGCGGAAGTAGCTGTTGGCGGGTGAATGGAGATAATGACATTTTGCAACTTAAATTAGGGCACAAGTTACTCAAAAAATTGATAATTCAGTTCGCAGCAATCAATAGTTTTAGATATTTAGTTTATTGCAATTTTTCTCTTTCCGTCATTAAGTAAAGTAAGTGTCACAACCGAATGTTTTTCAGGAATTAAATTTGAAATTTTTTCGGACCACTCAATAAAGCACCAGTTGTTGGAATATAAATAGTCGTCAATTCCCATATCTAAAGCTTCCTCTTCCGATTGAAGTCGGTACACATCAAAATGATATACCATTTTATTATCAGCTAGTGGGTATTCATTAACCAAGCTAAATGTTGGACTGGAGGTGGTTTTTTCAACTCCTAAAATTTGGCACATTTCTTTAATTAAAGTCGTTTTACCTACGCCCATTTCGCCATTAAAAAGTATTACTTTTTCTGGGTTATGAGCAAAAATATTTTTTGCAATTTGATTTAATTGGCTTAACGAAAAAATAATCTCCATTGATTGCGGCATAAAAATTCTCAAATTTAAAGGGTTTCGGTACTTGTATTATCTCGGATTAAATATTAAAAAAGGAACAATAACTTCTTCTAATGAAATACCTCCATGTTGGTACGTATTTTTGAAATAACTTACATAATGATTAAAATTATTTACATAAGCCAAAAACAAATCATTTTTTGCAAAAATAAACGAACTCGTCATATTTATGGTAGGTAACCCAATACTTTTTGGTTCTTTAACGGCATACACGTCTTTATCTTCGTAAGTAAGGCTTCGACCAGTTTTGTAACGCAAATTTAAACTAGTGTTTTTATCGCCGATAACTTTAGTAGGATTTTTAACATTAATAGTACCGTGGTCAGTGGTAATTATTAACTTAAAGCCTAGTTTTTGACCTTGTTGAATAATTTCTAATAAAGGTGAGTTTTTAAACCAGCTAAGTGTTAACGACCGATATGCTTTATCATCTGATGCCAACTCTTTTACTACGTCCATTTCGGTTTTGGCATGTGAGAGCATGTCTACAAAATTATAGACTACTGTAACTAAATCATTGTCTTTTAGAGATTTAAAATTATCTGCTAATTTTTTTCCGCTATTTAAATTAGTAATTTTAAAATAATCTTGCTTTAAATTTAATCCCAATCGCTTAAGATGTGCCGCTAAAAATTCAGCTTCATAAAGATTTTTTCCACCATCTTCAATATCATTTTTCCAATACTGTGGAAATTGTTTTTCCATTTCTAAGGGCGTTAAACCTGAAAAAATTGCGTTTCGAGCATATTGTGTTGCTGTTGGCAAAATTGCGAAATAGGGAAGTTCTTTTTCAAGTTTGTAGTGATTGTTAACGACACTCTCAAAAGTTTTCCATTGATCGTAGCGTAAGTTATCAATTACTATAAAAAGAACTGGTTTTTCTTTTTTTACTAACTCTGGCACTACCAATTCTCGAAATAACGTGTGCGATTGAATTGGTTTATCTGCTTTTGGTAAAAACCAATTTTCGTAATTTTTCTCTATAAATTTGCCAAAATGGTGATTTGCCTCGGCTTTTTGCGATTCTAAAATGGCAATTAAATTAGAATCATCAATGTTTTCTAACTCAAGCTCCCAAAAAATCAGTTTTTTGTATAATTCAACCCATTCTTCATAAGTATTTACAACGGACAGTTCCAAAGCAATTTTACGAAACTCTTTTTGATAATCTAACGTTGTTTTTTCTGAAATTAATCGTGAATGGTCTAAATTTTTTTTCAAACTTAGTAAAATCTGATTCGGATTAACAGGTTTAATAAGATAATCAGCTATTTTTGAACCTATAGCTTCTTCCATAATATATTCTTCCTCGCTTTTTGTAATCATAATTACGGGGGTATTCGACTTTTTTTCCTTCATTTCGTGCAAGGTTTCTAAGCCATTCATACCAGGCATGTTTTCGTCTAAAAAAACAATATCAAAATTATTTTCTGCAAAAATATCAACCGCGTCGCGACCATTATTGCAAGTTACCACTTCGTAATTTTTTTTCTCTAAAAATAATATATGTGGCTTCAAAAGGTCTATTTCGTCATCTACCCAAAGAATTTTAATTTTATCTGTCATTGTTTTTTAATAAGTTTGCAATTTACAACCATTAAACTAAGTTTTTATTAATTTTATAATAAAAATTAAGGCTTTTATTGATTTAGTTTTTTTAATTCTAATTAGTACCTTTGTGCAAAATTAATCATTACATCACTATGCCTTTCAATCAAAAAGTGTTTTTATTTCTCGTCTCGTCGCTAATTTTTAGTAGTTGCAACAAAAATAAGGATGCGGTCTTTTCAGATCCTTTACTTACCAATCGCGATACAACTGTCAGTCCGTCAAATGATTTTTTTAATTATGCTAACGGCGGATGGTTTAAAAATAACCCGATAAAAGCAACCGATAAAAGCAACGGAATTTTTAGAACCATTCAAGACACTATTAACAATCAGGTAAAATCAATTTGCGAATCTGCTGCGAAAGCTACTGCAAAAAGAGGTTCAAATAAGCAAAAAATAGGAGATTTCTATGCCTCAGGAATGGATTCTATTATGATTAACAAAAATAGTTTTTCGCCCTTAAAAACAGAACTTGCCGGAATAGATGCTGTTACAGATGTAGCGAGTTTATTAAAAACAATAGGTCATTTACATAGCATAGGTGCTAATCCAGCCATCAGTTTTTATGTATCACAAGATGACAAAATAAGTTCAAAACACGCGTTGTTTTTGCAACAAGGTGGTTTAGGTTTAGGCGAACGCGAATATTATTTTAATACCGATGCCGATACTAAAAACATTCGTCTTGAATATGTAAAACACATTCAAGCAATGCTACAATTGCTTGGTCAACAAAAAGAAATTGCTTTAGCAAATTCAAAATCTATCATGAAAATAGAAGGAGAATTTGCCAAAAATTCCCGTAAAATGGAAGATTTACGTGATCCTGTTAAAAATTATAATAAGATGTCTGTCGCACAATTAAATTTAATTACAACAGCGGTTAATTGGAACAAAACGTTACCTGAGTTTGGTATTTTAAAAGCCGATTCTGTAATTGTTGGTCAGCCTGAATTTTTTAAAGGCTGGAACTTAATGTTAAAAAAATATTCCATTTCTGACTGGAAAACCTATTTACAATGGAATTTGGTGAACTCATTTGCATCCTATTTAAGTACTGATTTTGAAAATCAAAATTTTAAGTTTTACGGCACAATATTAAGTGGCATTAAAAAGCAAAAGCCACGTTGGAAAAGAGTAGTACAACAAACAGATGGCTCATTGGGTGATTTAATTGGTCAGGTTTATATTGACGAATATCTACCAAAAGGGTCGAAAGAAAAATTGCTCGAAATAGGCAACAATGTTCGCACGGTATATGCCGATCATATCAAAAAACTAGATTGGATGAGCGATGCGACAAAAACGAAGGCGTTGCAAAAGTTGAGTAAAATTGTAATGAAAGTAGGTTATCCTGATAAATGGAAAGATTTAAGTTCGGTTAGTATTGACAAATCATCTTATTGTAAAAATGTATTAGAAACTAACAAATTTCTCTACACCTATATGACCAATAAGTACGGTAAGCCAGTTGATCGAAACGAATGGAGTATGCAACCCCAAACCTATAATGCCTATTACAACCCCAGCAATAACGAAATAGTGGTGCCCGCTTGTAACATAATTGTTCCTGGATTTGAAGGTCGCATGCCCGACGACGCCATACTGTATGGTATAATTGGAGGTTCAACATTTGGTCATGAAATAACGCACGGTTTTGATGATCAAGGAAGCCAATACGACGAAAAAGGCAACTTAAACAATTGGTGGACAGCCCAAGATTTGAAAAAATTTAAACAAAAAACGAGTTTAATAGTCTCGCAATTTAATAAGTTTAAAGTAGGATCAAAAAGGGTAAATGGCAGCAATACTCAAGGCGAAAATATTGCCGATTTAGGTGGTGTAGTAATGGGTTTTGAAGCTTTTAAAAAAACGAAGCAGTTTAAAAATAAAGAAATAATTAGCAAATTATCACCTGAGAAACGGTATTTTTTAGCGTACGGATATGCATGGATGGTTAACAATACCAAAGAAGCATTATCGCAGCAAGTAATGACTGATGTTCATGCCCCTGCGCAATTCAGAATTAATGGACCATTAGCAAACAACGAAGATTTTTTTAGGGCATTTAACATTAAGTCAGGAAGTCCAATGCGTCAGGCAAAAAAGGACATGGTAGTGATTTGGTAGAAATATAAAAGGTAACTAAGGCTTTCAGTTATGAAAGCCTTAGTTGTTTTTTATAAATAAATAATTTTATTTCAATTCACGCATAACGACACTCTTGTTATTATATTATTTTATTAAATGCTTCTTTTTTAATTATTTTTGAATTCACATTTACAAAAAAAAAACCATCATAAACCTCAGTTGTAGCAATAATGCCTAAAAAAATATTCTTATTGTGCAATAACTCGGTGACCTTGTACTAAAAATTACTGCTAAATGCGATACAGTATATTGTTTTGTGTGCTATACTAACTCACTTATCATAAATTTTTATAAGAGTTGGACGCACTTCATTTAAAGACAAAATTTTTTTTTAAAGCTTTTTATGCCATACAAACGATTGCACAATAGTCCTATCTTACATTTCAAGAAAGGTAATAAGCTAAGAATTTAAAAAATCATAGAATAAAAAGAAGCTTTTTATTAGAAAATTTACTCAAACTCACATATTAATCTTAAAATTTATCTAGTGATGCTTTTTTCCATGACGTTAAATAATTTGAAGGTACAGTACTTTCATGTAGTAAGCAACCTATTTCTAATTCAGGATACACCTCTTCAAAAGTAGCAATATGCGTGCGGTCAAGTCGAGTACTTACAACATCACGACCTACATTATCAGGATGCGAAATGCCGGCCGAAGCCATTAACTCCATCGCGCTTTTTAAGGTTTCATGGTGGTAACGTGCTACCCTTATACTTTTTTCTTGAGGAACTAAACCTTTAGTAAGTTTTGGATTTTGAGTTGCAACGCCGGTAGGACAGGTGTTGGAATGACATTCTAAAGCCTGTATACAACCTAAAGCAAACATCATTCCACGAGCAGAATTACACAAATCGGCTCCAATAGAAAGATTTTTAATAATGTCAAATCCTGTGATTATTTTTCCGCTGCAAATAATTTTAATATCATCTTTGATGCCAAAACCTTTTAAAGCATCGTAAACAAATGCCAATGCATCTCGTAAAGGCATTCCAACATGATCAGAATATTCTTGGGGAGCAGCTCCTGTACCGCCTTCGCCGCCGTCAACTGTTATAAAATCTAGATATGTTTTAGTTGCAATCATAGCCTTGCAAATCGACAAAAATTCTGATTTATTACCGATACAAATTTTCATTCCAATCGGTTTTCCGCCCGAACCTTTGCGCAATAATTGTATAAAATCCATTAATTCTAACGGAGTTGTAAATGCGGTATGTTTTGCTGGCGACAAAATGTCTTGTCCTTTTATAACCAATCGAATTGCGGCAATTTCATCAGTTACTTTTTCTTTTGGTAAAATGCCACCATGACCTGGTTTAGCTCCTTGCGAAAATTTTATTTCAATCATTTTTATTGCGTCTAGTGTTGCCCGTTTAATAAATTCATCATTATTAAAAGTGCCATCATCATTACGACAGCTAAAATAACCAGTTCCTATATTCCACACCACATCGCCACCCTGCAAATGATAAGGCGAAAGCCCGCCTTCGCCGGTATTATGATAAAAACCGCCTTGCTTTGCACCATTATTTAATGCTAAAATCGCATTGCTACTTAACGACCCAAAACTCATTGCTGAAATGTTAAACATACTCGCCAAATATGGCTTTTCGCATTGAGCAGAACCAATTTTTATTCTTGGATTCTGATCGACTTCTTTAAACGAAATAGCATTTATACTATGATTTATCCATTCATATCCTTCATCATACACATTTAATTGTGTTCCAAACGGATTGGAGTC
This sequence comes from Flavobacterium sp., assembly GCA_043772535.1. Lineage (GTDB taxonomy): Bacteria > Bacteroidota > Bacteroidia > Flavobacteriales > Flavobacteriaceae > Flavobacterium. Next base: position 10,693 of record JAYVGC010000037.1, read on the forward strand.
AGTTTGTTTTTTACTGCGCTGATAAACCAAACTTCGTTGTTGGCGATTAAACGGTTTTCCTTCTAAATCTGTTTCAATAAAATATTGACGAACACCAGGACCAAGTGCTTCTAAAACATAACGTATTCGACCTAAAAGCGGAAAATTTCTTCGAATCGTCTTTTCAGTTTGTAACATATCATAAATTCCCAAAATAATTAACGGCACAAAAATAAATAGTAAAAAAAGAAATTTTAAATTAATAACACTTAATACTGCGATAATAGTAACTAAAGTAATACTAAAAAGTACAAAAAATTTTCTCATTTTTACAAATAATTTAGTGTGAAAATTGATCTTTTTTTTTTAAATATTTGAAATTTAAATTTTAAAAACATAGCATTTGCACAGTACTTTTTTACAAAATAATTGTACATAATAGTACGAAATCAGTTTAGTAAACCTAAATTTTAAGTAATAAACTACTATAAAAAATCGCTTTTGGGCGTGCCCTGCTTGCTGCGTTCCTCGCAAAGACAGGTCAGGCTGTACGTTACAATCTTTTATAAAGCAAAAAAAGCTTTATAAAAGGATTTTCACTGCCATCCT
>JAYVGC010000038.1:0-32627 GCA_043772535.1 Flavobacterium sp.
ATGAAATTGACAATGCGATTTTGAAAATTCAGAAAAAAAACTTAGATTTGATTGTTTTAAATTCATTGCAAGATGAAGGCGCTGGCTTTGGAAAACCAACAAATAAAGTTACTTTTATTGATAAAGAATTAAGTATTGAACCTCAATTTTTAAAACCTAAAGAAGAGGTTGCTTTTGATATTGTTCAAAAAATTATAAATCATTACCATGTGTAAAATTTTTATTTTTATTTTTTTATGTGCTATGCAAGGGCTGTACAGCCAAGAGTTAAGTGGCAAGGTAATAGTTGATTATAGTAAAATATCGACCTCAAACCCACAAGTATTTAAAACATTAGAAAATGCTTTAAATGAATTTATTAACAAAACGGTTTGGAGTGATAAAATATTTAAGCAAAATGAAAAAATCAAATGTTCGTTTCTAATCTCGGTCAATGGTTATGATAGTAATAATCAGTTCGAAACATCACTACAAGTGCAATCTTCGCGACCGGTATATGGGTCAACGTATGCCTCACCAATTTTAAATTTGAATGATAAGGACTTTAATTTTCAGTATACTGAATTTGAAAATTTAATTTACAGTCCAAATAATTTTGACTCCAATTTAACCGCAGTATTTGCGTTTTATAGCCAAATAATACTGGGCATGGACGCTGAAACATTTTCAGTTGGAACAGGAGATGTTTATTTTGAAAATGCACAAAATATTGCAAGTCTCGGAGCTACCTCTGGCAGCAAAGGTTGGTCACAAACCGAAAAAACGCAAAATCGCTACTTTTTAATTAACGATGTGATATCGCCCTCCTTCAAATTGTTTAAAGACGCATTATTTGACTATCATTTTAAAGGCTTAGACACAATGACTATCAATACTAAAAAAGCCAAAAGCGAAATCGTTAAAGCTATAGACGAGATATCAAAAGTATTTTTAACCCGTCCAAGTGCTTATTTACTTCGAATTTTTATTGATGCCAAATCCGATGAAATCGTTTCTATCTTTTCCGACGGACCAAATGTTGATTTAAATACTTTGGTAAACAATTTAAACCGTATTGCTCCAACAAATTCTGCCAAATGGGCATTAATAAAACCTTAAATTTTTATTTAAAATGATCACTTCATTATCAATTAAAAATTTCGCGCTAATAGAAAAATTAGATATTAATTTTTCGACAGGATTTTCAATTATTACCGGTGAAACTGGTGCAGGAAAATCAATACTTTTAGGAGCGTTAGGGCTAGTTTTAGGAAAAAGAGCCGATTTATCTACTTTAAAAAATAACGAAGAAAAATGCGTTATAGAAGCACATTTTGATATTGAAAAATACAATTTAAATTCTTTTTTTGATGAAAATGATTTGGATTTTGAAAGTAACACATCCATTAGGCGAGAAATTTTGGTGTCAGGAAAGTCGCGTGCCTTCATAAACGATACACCTGTTAATTTAAACCTTCTTCAAGAATTAAGTACCTACTTACTTGATATTCATTCACAGCATCAAACACAAGAGCTAGCTGATGAAGCAATGCAATTTACGATAATAGATGCGGTGGCAAACAATACCAATTTAATTGCAGCATATTCAGATGGTTTAAAACAATTTAAAAAATTAAAAACGATTTTAAAACAAAAAGTTGATTTACTGCAAACCATCAAAAACGAGCAAGAATATAATAGTTATTTACTAGATGAATTAATGGTTGCTAATTTTAAAATTGGCGATTTAGAATTTTTAGAAGCTACGTTTGAAAAGCTCAATAATGTCGAATTTATCAAAGAACAACTGTCAAAAGCTATCGCAATAAGTAGCGACGAACAATTGGGAATTGTATCCAATTTAAATGAATTAAAAATAGGACTATCAAAAATAGCAATTTTTTCTCACGAATATAAAAGTCTTTCAGACCGAATTAATAGCGTTTTGATTGAATTTAACGACATCGAAAAAGAACTAGAACAAGTAGCTGAATCTGTTGTTACAAATCCGCAAGAAGCAGAAGCAACCAATCAAAAGCTACAATTTTTATACCAATTATTAAAAAAACATCAGGTTAAAACAATTGAAGAGTTACTCGAAATTCAAGAAAATTTAGATACAAAAGTAGTGTCGGTAGCCACTTTAGAAATTGAAATAGAAAAAGGCACCATCGAATTGAATGACACAGAGCTAAAATTAAATGAAATTGCATCAAAAATTCACAGCAATAGAGTAGTGGTTGTGCCTGAATTAGTGACAAAACTTACTCAAATTTTAGAGCAACTAGGCATGGCAAATGCGCAGTTTGATATTCAAATTCACGAAAAAAGTGCATTTTTTAATAATGGAAAAGATGAAATTCAATTTTTATTCTCGGCCAACAAAGGAGCTGAATTTGGAATAATGAAAAAAGTAGCATCAGGTGGCGAACTATCACGAATTATGCTGGCAGTAAAAGCTATTTTAGCAGAGTATTCAAATTTACCTACGCTAATTTTTGATGAAATTGACACTGGAGTTTCGGGCGAGATAGCCAATAAAATGGGCGATATAATGAAAAAAATGAGTGCGAAAATGCAATTATTTTCGATAACACATTTACCTCAAATTGCTGCCAAAGGTCAAGACCATTTCAAAGTATATAAAGTCGATATAAATAATAAAACACAATCAGAATTAAAACTATTAACACCTGACGAGCGCATAATTGAAATAGCACAGATGCTATCCGGATCTACAATATCAACATCGGCATTAAGCCATGCCAAAGAATTATTAAATTAAAAACTTAAATAGCAATATATGAAAATCGAACCACGAATGAGAGGTTTTATTTGTTTAACAGCACATCCAGAAGGAAGTGCAAAAAACATTAAAAATCAAATACAATACGTTCAATCAAAAGGAATTATTAACGGTGCAAAAAAAGTTTTAGTAATTGGCGCTTCAACTGGTTTTGGATTAGCATCACGAATTACAAGTGCATTTGGTTGTAACGCAGCAACAATTGGCGTATTTTTTGAAAAACCACCCACCGAAGGACGAACCGCATCTCCAGGCTGGTACAATTCAGCTGCTTTTGAAAACGAAGCCAAGGCAGCTAATCTTTACGCAAAAAGCATCAACGGTGACGCATTTTCAAATGAAATAAAACAACAAACTATAGATCTAATAAAAGCCGATTTAGGTCAAATTGACTTAGTTATTTACAGTTTAGCCTCGCCAGTTCGATTGCACCCAATAACCGGAGTGCTGTATCGATCTGTACTCAAACCTATCGGAAATACATTCACAAATAAAACAGTTGATTTTCATACCGGCAATGTTACTCAAGTCTCAATCGATCCTGCCACAGAACAAGATATTGAAAATACCGTTACCGTAATGGGTGGCGAAGATTGGTCGATGTGGATTGACATTCTGAAAAAAGAAAATGTACTAGCTCCAAATGCAACTACAATTGCCTACTCCTATATCGGTCCGCAAGTAACCGAAGCGGTGTATCGAAAAGGAACAATAGGACGTGCAAAAGACGACCTAGAAGCAACTGCATTTACAATTAGCAAAAATTTAGAAGCAATTGGTGGCAAAGCCTACGTATCTGTAAATAAAGCCCTTGTAACGCAAGCCAGCTCCGCAATACCAGTAATTCCGTTGTACATTGCCCTTTTATACAAATTAATGAAAGCCGAAAGAATTCACGAAGGTTGCATCGAGCAAATTCAACGTTTGTACAGTCAACGATTGTATACCGGAAATCCAGTTCCAACCGACGATAAAGGTCGAATTCGTATTGATGATTGGGAAATGAGAGCAGATATTCAACAGCAAGTAGCACAACTATGGCAAGAGGCAACAACAGAAACCTTACCAAAAATTGGCGATTTAGCAGGATACAAACAAGATTTTTTAAACCTTTTCGGATTTGGTTTTGAAGGCGTTGATTATGACGCAGATCAAAACGAAATCGTTCTAGTGCCAAGTATTAAGTAAGTTATTTTCTACTAAAAAATCAGTCATTTAAAAATATTTTTTTGGGCGTTACCTGTTTGCTCCGTTCCTCGCATCGACAGGTCGGGCTTTTGTTACACTCTTTTTTGAAGCAAAAAAAGCTTCAAAAAAGGAGTTTCACGACAATCCCTAACGCAACCCCGAGTAACGTTCAATTGTATCGTTTGTCGACACATTCAAAACCTTTACTTGATTTTATTGATAAATCACATGCACCTGCTTTTACGTAAAAAGCAGGTTTTTTATTACAAGTATCGCAATAAATTGATAAAAAGTGATAACAAGTTGATTAAAATCGTTAAATAAAATTTTTTAACTTTTTTTTGTTATATTTGTTATGTTAATTTTAACTAATTGTGAAATGAAAAATAAAATACAAATATTAATGTTGTTTTTTGTTGTTTTAATTCAAGCACAACAAAACATAACGCTGCCTGCTCCTGTAAACGATGAAGTTAGCGGTGCATTTGAAATTCAAAACGGAAATTGTGTCAGCAACTATCCTGCAAACGGAACAAACATTGGCGCAACAATATCTGTTGTACCCGTCACATCGTGCGATATTTTACGAAAAGACACCTGGTTTTTCGTTTTAGTACCTCCATCAGGTACCTTAACGATAGAAACTAGTCAAGCCGATTCAAACTCTATCTACGATACTGTTATTGCAGTTTACAGTATTATCTCGTCAACTTTGGTTCTTGTAGAGTGTAATGATGATTTAGATGCGTTAAGCGGATTTTCGCGGATTGAACTAACGGGCAGGCAAGACGGAGAAAAATTATATGTGTCCGTTTGGCGCTTTGGTGATTCGGGAATTGGTAATTTTAAAGTATCTGCCTTTGACGCTTCCATTTTATCCAGTGTTAGCAACGACGCATTTAAATTGAATATAACGCCAAATCCTACCACGTCATTATTAACCATTTCAGGGCTTCAAAAAGATTTTGATTATGAAATTTATAATGTTATAGGTCAGAAAATAACTACCGCAAAAATAATCCAAACGCAACCCTCAATTGATGTATCAAATTTAGCTAACGGTACCTATGTTTTAAAAATCAGGAACGAAAAGCAAAATACCACGCACCGATTTATTAAAATTTAAATAAAATTTAACAGTCTTTTTTAGTTAAATTTAAAGTAATTGTTAATAAATTGTTTCTTTAATATAATATTTGTCATATTTAATTTTATATTTGTAATTCAAATATAAATTAAATTATTTTATGACAAACAATTACAATCAAGTTGATTTCATGTTTTATGAAGTTCAATCCAACACTACACAAAAAAAATTGTCATCAAGCACATGTAATAAGCGACACTGGCTTGCATTGCTTAGTCTTTTTTTAACGGTTTTTATCACGAGCACATCTCAAAAGGTACTAGCTCAAAGTAGTGCTAATTACGCATTTAGCACCTCTACGGCGGGTTCGTTAAATACTGATGCGAACGGAAATGCCATTAATATGGGTACAGGTGCAACTCAATTAGTTGCCGCTGCAAGTGATCAAGGTGCTTCTGCAATTACAAATCTTGGATTTAACTACTACTTTTATGGCAGTGCTTTTTCACAATTTTCAGTCTCTGCAAACGGAATAATGCAATTAGGCTCCACGGCAGTTTCTACATTAACTTATGTTGCGAGTGGAGGTGCATCAAGCGCTCCAAAATTTTCTGCAATAGGTTCAGATGCTATGACTGCAAGCGCAACAGATGGTGGTGGTGTATTTACGAAGCTTGTTGGTACAGCTCCAAACAGATGTTTAGTTGTACAATGGGTGTCTTATCTATATTGGACAAATACGACAAGCCCTGCCACTTTTCAAGTGCGTTTGTATGAAACGTCGGGTCAGGTAGAGTACGTGTATGGTGCTATGCCAGTAGGAGCTACTGCGTATACTAGTAATTATTCAACAGGTTTATCGGTTGGTACCATCGCAAATCAATTGGCTTGCATTACAACGAGTACAAATGCGGTAAGTACAAGTGCCTTTACAACCAATGTGTATGCCGACGCAACAAATATTGCCAATTTACATTCAACCTCTGATGGTTCAAGAAGAGTTTATAAATTTACACCGCCAATTCCAGCTTCTGGTCCAACGTCACTTGCTGCATCAGGTATTACCACCTCAACAGTAACATTAAACTGGACTGCAGCAGCAAGTTTAACTAATATACTTAAGTACGCTGTTTTGAATTCAACTAATGGTGGAGTAACGTATAATTTTATAGCAAATGTAGCAGTTGGTACAAATACTTTTGCAGCCACTGTTTTAATGCCAGTAACTAATTATACTTGGAAAGTGGTGGCTATTAGTGAGGGCGCAGAAAGTGCGGCAACTACAACTACCGCAGCAACTTTAGCAGTTCAAACTTACTATTGGGTAGGTACTACAGGCGGACTTTTGAGTTTAGCCTCAAACTGGAATACTGCTGCCAACAATACGGGCACTACAAGAACTACTGTGGCAGCAACAGACATATTAATAGTTGATGGCGATGGCACAACCCCAGGGGGTACAACAACAATTAGTATTGATGTCGCCAGTTTTACAATTGGGCAGTTACTAGTAACAAGCAACACAAATTTAACATTACAATCAAGTGCAACCACTGCCCGCATAATAACAATTTCTGGTTCACCAGGAGACGATTTTTTTGTTGAATCTGGTAGTACATTAAATTTAAATAATGCTACTAATCCAGTTGCATTTGCTTTTTCTGGCAGTTTTAATACCGGTTTAGTAGCAGGGACAATAAATTTTTCGGGTAGTACTTCAAATACCATTACAACAACAGGTGGTACAAGCACCTTGGTGACCGTCGCTGCATCTGGTGTTGTTAATTTAGGAGCAACCGGTAACTCGTTAGTAGGCAGTACGACAACATTATCGTTTTTAGCAGGTTCAAATTGTAATTCAACGGGTGCTACTACTGCGGCACCACCAGTTCCTTTGGCAACTTGGGACACAACCTCTACCTTAACTATAAGTGGGTTAACAACTTCAACAACACCTGCAACGAATAATGTGCAGTCATTTGGTAATTTTGTTTATAACTGTCCGTCATCTACGGCAACAATGAGTTTCTTTGGTAGTTCCACAACCGCCCTTATAAAAGGTAATCTTACCATCGTGGCAGCGGGTGCAACTAGCGGAGCAGGTATCTTTCGGGTCGTTACTTCTGGGACAATTAGTGTAAACGGAAATATTGTAGTAACACAAGGTAAAATGCAGTCAGCGAGTTCAACAGGTACGGTAATCGCAAATGGTAATACTTCAATTGACGCTAACGGAATTTTAGACATGCTTGCTGGAACATTCTCGCAACGTGGAAATACCTTTACCAATAATGGAATCTTGACAGGTCCCGCAGGAACCTTACAGTTTGTAAATATTACGGGTACAGCAGCTCAAGCTTTAGCGGGTTCGGGCACTGTTTTAACCAATATTTCAACTATCAGTATGCAAAATACTGCTGGCTTAACAATTACGCACACTAATCCTATTATTTTAGCGCGGGTAAACTTGTTTCAAGGTATTATTACCAATAGTGACAAAATTACATTTGGTACAGGTTTAGCAGTAAATTGCGTTACGCAGATCGGATCAGCAGGGTTGACAACCCCTGCAGGATCTTATGGCGCATTGCCTTTATTTAATTTGGGTACTGGTACTTATTCTGTAATTTACGCACAAGAGAGCGTGAGTAGAAACACAGGTTTTGAAATCCCAACAACACGAGTATTAAATGCACTTACCGTGAGTAATTCAAATGGGTTGGTCGTAAATGGTGGGGTAATAGCAACGGGGCTTTTAACTTTGAGTGCAGGTACCGGAAATATTACCACAACTAATACCAATCTTTTAACAGTAACAGGTACAACCACTGGTAGCATTGTAAGAACCTCTTCTACAGCGTATGTTAACGGACCGTTAGCAATAACATTGCCAGCGAGTTTAGCAACAGGATCTAGCTATGTGTTGCCAGTCGGAAAAGGTACTTTAAACCCATTCACTTTAGTAAATCCTACTACTAACGCCGGAGGAACGGTAACCATACGATCAGAAGTATTTGATGCTACTACTGGCGGAACAGGAGCAGGATTACTCGGTGGAATTAATTCGAACAGATATTGGGCAAGTTCAATAACAGCAGGCAGTAGCAATTTCGCCGATACTTTAATTCAACTTACCGATACACCAAATGGTGCAGATGCAGTGGGTGGAAGTGCTACTTTAGCAGGGTCTTACAACTTAATTGGAGGTTTAACCACTACAATAACGGCGACTTCGTTAACAACGACCTCACCAGCGACTACCGCAGTACAAGGTTTTTATGTTATGGGTGCAAAAGCAACACCTGCACTTAGTAATTTAGCTATTACACCGTCAGGAAATCGTTGTCCGGCTGTGACAAGAACGGTAACAGCAACTGCGACACCTGGTGCAGGCGCAATTACTGGTGTAGTTATTAATTATAGCGTAAATGGATTAGCGCAAACTGCTATCAACATGACAAATAGCTCTGGTAATAACTGGTCAGGAATAATTCCAACGGTAACACCGGCAAACGCAACCGTTGTTTGGTCGGTAACAGCAATAGATGTCAATACAATATCAAAAAATCAAATTGGTACAACGTATGCCGATAATGGCTTTAATAACGTACCAATTACTATCACATCATCTGTACCGAACATATGCGCTCCAGGCGGAAGTACAACTTTAGCAGCAAGTTCGACGATAACTGGGGTAACCTATACTTGGGAAACACTTACAGCATCTGCAACGCTTGCTAACACAACAGGAGCTTCGGTTAGTACCACAATTACTGAAACATCATACTTTAAAGTGACAGGTACACCTGCTGACGGCGGTTGTCCTTCGGTTGGTTTGATAACAGTTACAGTTAATGCGTTGCCAACTGCTATAACAATCACACCAACTTCTGCATCAATTTGCCCAGATGTGATTCAAAGCCTAACTGCAACTGGTGGTTTATCATCCTCTCCCGGAACTGTTACGATAGGAAACGCTACAACTTTAACTGCGGTAAATTCCGTTGTTCCAAGTGCATTTAACAACAGATATAAACATCAATGGTATCAAACAGTTTTTTCGGCAACTGAATTATCAGCCGCAGGCGTACAAGCAGGAAATATTACATCATTGACATTTAATATTTCAACTATTGGAGATGCACCTAATGTTACTGATTATAAATTAAGAATGGGAACGGTTGGAACAACTACTTTAACTGCATTCACGACTACCGGTTTAAGTTTGGTTTATTCCGCTGCTACATACACACATGCAGTCGGAGCTAATGTTGTAACATTTCAAACACCATACGTTTGGGATGGAACTTCAAATATCTTGATTGATATTCGTTCTACAGGAGGGGATGCTGTAAATAATGCGGCTACTTTTTTTACAGCAACAACCGGAAACACGGTTGTTTCAGCAACTACCTCGACCGCATCAACTTCTGATGGATTTGCAACTACAAATCCGAGCCCGACTGCTTCGACTAATAGATTTAATATGGTTTTTGGATGTAACAAATTAAACTCTTCTCCAATAACATGGAATCCAATAACAAATTTGTATACAGATGCAACAGCATCAACTGCTTATGTAGCTAATGGAAATAATGCAACCGTATATTTTAAATCTTCAACAGCGGCAGCCACAACATATACTGCAACTGCCACGTCACCAAGTACTTGTACAAAGACACAAACTGTTACTATAACTGTTAACAGCAAACCAGCAACGCCAACAATCACCACTACTGCGGCTACATGTGCAGCAGCAGGAACTGCAACGGTAAGCAATTACAATGCTAACGTAACGTACGTGTCCACGCCAGTTGGTGCAACAGTAGGTGCAAGTGGTGTAATTACCGCCACAGCAGGAACTGCTTATACATTTACAGCAACCAACGCAAGTACTTGTACTTCGGTAGCATCAGCTGCGGTAACCATTGTAGCGCAATTAGTTAGTCCAGCAACGCCAACAATCACCACTACTGCGGCTACCTGTGCAGCAGCAGGAACTGCAACGGTAAGCAATTACAACGCTGACGTAACGTACGTGTCCACGCCAGTAGGTGCAACAGTAGGAGCAAGCGGCGTAATTACCGCCATAGCAGGAACTGCTTATACATTTACAGCAACGAACGCAAGTACTTGTACATCGGTAGCATCAGCTGCGGTAACCATGGTAGCGCAATTAGTTAGTCCGGCAACGCCAACAATCAACACTACTGCGGCTACATGTGCAGCAGCAGGAACTGTAACGGTAAGCAATTACAATGCTAACGTAACGTACGTGTCTACGCCAGTTGGTGCAACAGTAGGTGCAAGTGGTGTAATTACCGCCACAGCAGGAACTGCTTATACATTAACTGCTGCAAATGCAACCTGTACTTCGGGATCTTCTTTAGCATTTATAAATGCTGCTGCTTTTAATTGTGATATTCAATTTGCAAATATTCAAGCGCCAGGTGCAGTAACTATAAATAATTGCGGCACAACTACTTTTTATGCACAAGTTTATAAGGTAGGAGTAACCGAAGCAGTTGGTCAGGGTGCTGGAATTACAGCTTGGATTGCAACAAATACTGCAAATACAGATCCTTCAACATGGTCTGCAAGTTCTTGGCAATTGGCTACTTTTACTGCCCAAGCAGGTAATAATGATGAATACCAATATGCGGTAACAGGCTTAGCGCAAAGTACTTATTATGTTGCCAGTAGATTTCAATCAACTGGTGGTGCATTTTATTATGGAGGTTACACCGCTACTGGCGGAGGCGCTTGGGGAGGTGCAAATACGAGTGCAGTTTTAACGGTAACAAATGTTGCTGCTCCTACTGGTAGTGCTACTCAAGATGCTTGCGCGACGGCAACTATTGCTGATTTGGTTGTGACAGGTTCTAATTTATTATGGTACGCAACGGCATCAAGCACTACTGTATTACCAACCTCAACCATTATTGTTGCAGGTACAACTTATTTCGTGAGTCAAACGGTTAGTGGCTGTACAAGTCCGAGTAGATTATCAGTAGTAGCAAATGGTCCGTGCTTAGGACTTCAAGTATTTAAAGAAACTAATTTTAGCTACTATCCAAATCCGGTTACCGATATTTTGCAATTTAAATATTCCCATGATATTTCTACGATTAAGGTTATAAATATTTTGGGTCAAGAATTGAATAGTAAAATAATTAATTCTAAAATAGGCGAAATAGACATGTCTTACTTACCTTCCGCCACGTATGTTGTAAAAATCATATCAGAAGATAGAGAAAAGATTATAAAAGTCGTTAAAAAGTAAATTTTAACATTTATTACGAAGCCCACAAGTAACTTTGTGGGCTTTTTTTTGTATTTTTGGGTAATATTAACAATAAATATTTGTAAAATGAAAAAAATTACTCTGATTGTGTTTTTATTTTTTTATTTTTTTGAAAGTAATTCGCAAACAATCTTATCAGAAAATTTTGATACGGCACTCAATTGGAGTGTTGTAAATTTGAGTGCAGGTATAAATGCTGGTTGGTCACGTCAAACTGCGGGTATATATCCTACATGTGATACTTTCGCTGGTGCTGGTATGGTACGTTTTAATAGCTACAGTATAAGTGCTTCAAGTCAATATGAATTGAATTCGCCTGCAATGACTTTTACTGGCGGTAGTTATCGATTTAAATTTAATTTGTTTAAAGATGCAGATTACAGTGCCAACAACGATCGAGTAGAAATTTATTACAACACCGTGCCTGGATCGGCCGGTGGAACGCTGTTAGGAACAGTTAGTAGGTATGCTACTGTAAAAGGTTGGAATAGTTTTACGTACTTAATTCCTGGTAACCCAAACGGCAGTGGTTATATTTCATTAAAAGCAACTTCAGAATATGGAAATAATATTTTTATTGATGAACTACTTGTAGAAAATGTTCCTCCTTGTGCAGATCCAACTGCTTTGGTAGCTAATGGAATTACATCAAGCGGTGCGACAGTTTCATGGACAGCTCCAACAGCTGCACCTGCTAATGGTTATGAATATTATTATGCCCTTACCGCCGCAGTACCCACAAGCACAACGTTAGCAAATGGATCGGTGGCTGCCGGCATTGTTACAAAAACAATTACTGGATTAAATGCTGCTACGAACTATTATTTTTATGTAAGAGCGGTGTGCAGTGCTTCAATCACAAGTTCTTGGTCGAATGGTATACTGTGTACTACGGCGTGTGCAACAGTAGCCACCTTAAACGAGAATTTTGATTCTGCAACAAGACCGTTTTTACCTATTTGTTGGAGCAAAATAATAAGCGGTCCAACAATTTCATCTTTCGCATCAGTCGGAACGGTATCGACATTTTCATCAACTCCAAACGGTGTATCACTTTATAATTCGTCGTCAACAGAGGCTGACGATATTATGCTTGTTACGCCGAAATTAACAAATTTATCAACTGGTTTAAACAGATTGAAATTTAACTCAAAAACAGACACTTTAGGTGAAGACGTAGTAGTTGGAACGTTAACAAATCCTTTAGATCCGACTACTTTTACACCTCTGCAAACGGTTGTATTAAGTACTGATTATGCATCATTTACCATTAATTTTTCGTCATATACAGGATCTAATACATATATTGCATTCCGAAAAGTTAACACTTCGACTTATACAACTGTGTATTTAGACGACATTATTTGGGAGCCAATTCCATCGTGTGTAGAACCAACTACTTTGGTAGCTAGTGCAATTACATCAAGTGGTGCCACAATTTCTTGGACAGCTCCAGCAGTAGCACCTGCTAATGGTTATGAATATTATTTTACCCTTACAGCTGCTGCACCCACAAGCACTACTACACCAAATGGATCCGTTGCCGCTGCAATAATTACAAAAACAATTACCGGATTAAATCCTGCTACCAACTATTATTTTTATGTAAGAGCAGTGTGCAGTGCTTCAAATGCAAGTCCTTGGTCAAATGGCATACTGTTTACTACGGCGTGTGTGCCGGTATCCACTATAAATGAGAACTTTGATTCGGTTACAAGACCTGCTTTGCCTTTTTGTTGGAGCAAAATTTTAAGTGGATCAACAATTTCAGCTTACGCATCAGTTGAAACAGTATCGACATCGTCATCAACTCCAAATGGTGTATTACTTTATAATTCGTCATCAACAGAAGGTGACGACATTATGCTTGTTACGCCTCAACTAACAAATTTATCAACTGGTTTAAACAGATTGAAATTTAACGCAAGGACAGGAACTTTAGGTCAAGATATAGTAATTGGAACGTTAACAAATCCGTCAGATCCGACTACTTTTAGTCCCCTACAAAGAATTGTTTTAACTACTGCGTATGCACCATATACTGTTAATTTTTCGTCATATACTGGGTCCAACACCTATATTGCATTCCGACGATTTAGCACCTCAACGTATACAAGTGTATATTTAGATGACATTATTTGGGAGCCAATTCCATCGTGTGTTGAACCAACTGCACCATTATTTTCGTCGATAACGGCATCGGGTGCTACCATTTCATGGACTGCCACCGCGACGGCGCCTGCAAATGGGTACGCGTATTACGTATCAACTACTGCAACTGCACCAACAAGCACCTCAATACCAACAGGTACAGTAGGGGCTGGAATAACGACTGCAATTCTAACTGGATTGAATCCGGCTACATATTACTATTTTTGGGTTCGCGCTTCATGCAGTGCATCCTTATCTTCGCAATGGAGCGTTTCGAGAACTTTTTTAACAATGTGCGTTCCAGTTGCAACATTACCATGGCAAGAAAATTTTGATACATTAACAACCTTGGGAACTTCAAATTTTCCACCATGTTGGTCTAAAGAAAATGGAGATTGGGCAACGTCAAACGCTACGGATTATAATACCGCACGTTCTGGAACAAATTATTTACGGGACTCGTGGACAGCAACAAATGAATATATGTGGACACCTGGTTTTTCATTAATCGCAGGTATTTCTTATGATTTGTCTTACTGGACGCAAGGCGATGGGGGAACTGGTTGGATCGTAGATACTTATATCAGCAATACACAGCTTTCGACACCAACAACACCAACGCAACTAGGCGCAACGTATTTATATCCGAGTTCAAGTACACTTACGCCAGGTGCTTATGTTCAAGTTAAAAATACGTTTACTGTTGCATCAAACGGTACGTATTATTTTGCAATACGTGTAAATCAGCCTTCTAATATACCTTATTTTGTTGCTTTTGACGATTTTAAATTAGACGTAACGCCTGCATGTACCGAACCGTCATCTGTTACGTCAAGTGGTATTACTACCACCGGAGCAACCGTTTCTTGGGCTGGACCTGCAAGTGCTACAAGCGGATATGATTATTATGTGTCCGTTAACAGTGTAGCACCAACTGCTACTACCATTCCGACTGGTGCAGTTTCTAGCGGTATTACAACGGTAACAGTAAGCGGTTTATCTGGTCAAACCAACTACTATTTTTGGGTACGCTCAAAATGTGCAGCTGCTGCAACTAGCAACTGGTGGGGTGCATCATTTACTACATTATGTCAAACTGCATCTGTACCGCACAGTTTAAATTTTGAAACAGCCGCAATTGGACAAATACCAATTTGCACAACTATTGTTAACGAAGGATCTGGAAACCAATGGTCGGTTATAAACGCACCCGGGAACGGCTTTACAAGTAAATGTTTAAGTTATCGGTATAATTTTTTAAATGAAGCGAACGCTTGGTTTTATTCAAATGCTATAGCTTTAGTAGCAGGAACAAATTATACAATTTCATATAAATATGGCAACAGTTCACCAGTATATATAGAAAAATTAAAAGTTGCGTACGGAACAGCGAAAACAAGTGCTGCAATGATTAATGTACTTGGAGATTATAGTGCTATTACTGGGACTTCGCCAAGTGTATCGACTGTAATTTTTACGCCTCCTACATCGGGTTCGTACTATGTGGGTTTTAAAGCCTATTCTGCTGCAAATCAAGAATTTCTATACATTGACGATATTATGATTGATGTGTCGTTATCAAATGCAGCGTATAAAACCGATGCTTTTACGTTTTATCCTAATCCGGTAACAAATATCTTGCATTTACAATATTCTGATACTATTTTGAGTGTAACAGTTTTTAATTTGTTAGGACAAGAAGTTTTAATTAAAACTGTGAATGCTTCACAGTCTCAAATTGACATGTCTGATCTAACCGCAGGTATCTATATTGTAAAAGTTAGCATAGATGGTTTAGAAAAAGTTATTAAAGTAAATAAAAAATAAAGCACATAATTTTTTATAAAAATAAGAGTCCTGCCACTGCAGGACTTTTATTTTTTATAAAAATAGTATATTTGCAAAAAAAAATGTTTTTTTCAATAATAGTTCCTGTTTTTAACCGACCCGATGAGGTTGCTGAATTACTTGACAGTATATCCAAATCTACTTTTAAAGAACCATTTGAAGTGGTTATTATCGAAGATGGCTCGACGTTAACTTGCAAAGAAATAGTTTCAAAATTTGAGGGTATCCTGCAAATTAGTTATTATTTTAAAAATAATTCGGGACCTGGAAATTCCAGAAATTACGGAATGAGCCGAGCAAAAGGTAATTATTTTGTGATTTTTGATTCTGATTGCATTATTCCAGCTGATTATTTATCAAATTTACGTTCTCAATTACAATTAAACTATGTCGATTGTTTTGGCGGACCAGATAAAGCACTTAATAGTTTTTCAAAAACTCAAAAGGCAATTAACTTTGCTATGACCTCTTTTTTAACCACTGGTGGTATACGAGGCGGTTCTGAAAAGTTAAGTAAATTTCAGCCGCGAAGTTTTAATATGGGAATTTCAAAGCAAGCATTTATAGATGCACAAGGTTTTGGATTAATTCACCCTGGTGAAGATCCAGATTTATCAATACGCCTTTGGAAAATGGGCTATGAAACGAAATTATTTACAGATTGCTTTGTATATCATAAAAGAAGAATTGATTGGAGTAAATTTTCGTTACAAGTTTCAAAATTTGGAAAAGCACGACCCATTTTAAATCATTGGTATCCCGAGTATTCAAAATTTACATATTGGTTTCCCAGTGTATTTATTGTTGGCTTGTTTATCTCAGTATTTTTATTATTTTTTTTAATTGACTGGCCTTTAAAAATTTATTTCATTTATTTTGTCCTTGTATTTGTAGCGTCCACGATAGTAAATAAAAGTAGTATTATTGGTATGTATTCGATAAAAGCAGTTTTCACCCAATTTTTTGGATATGGAATCGGATTTTTAGAATCATTTTATAAAATTTCAATTTTAAATCAAAAACCACAAATTGCTTTTCCTGAATTATTTTTTAAAAAACAAAAAAAAGCTCAAATTATTGGATTAACAGGTGGTATCGGAAGTGGCAAAACAACAGTTGCTATGATGTTTAAAGATTTTGGAATACCCGTTTATATATCTGATAATGAAGCAAAAATAGTTATGGCAACGCCTGAAATTTTGACAAAAATTGTTGCCGTTTTTGGTAATGAGGTGCTAGGCAATGATCTACTCTTAAAACGAGATGCGTTGGCATCGATTGTTTTTAACGATTCCAATAAATTAAAACAACTAAATGCAATTGTGCATCCTGAAGTAAAAAAGCATTTTGAATTATGGGTCGAAGATCATAACGAATATCCGTTTGTAATAAAAGAAACTGCTATTTTATTTGAAAGCGGAAGCGATAAAATGTGCGATAAAATTATATCAGTAACCGCTCCGTTAGCGGTAAGAATAAAAAGAGTTATGGATAGAGATAAATCAACAGAAGAAAAAGTACTTCAACGTATTACAGCACAAATTGATGATGATGAACGAATTAAAAGAAGTGATTTTGTAATAAATAATAGTACTTTTATAGAAACACGCACAAAAGTTGAAACAATTATTAGAAAATTAGGTATTGTCTAAAAAAAATCTTAAATGTTAATTTTTGGTTAATACCGAAATGCTTTAAATGTTAAAATTGTAATTTTGTTAAGATGAATAGATTTTTATTTCGTTTTTTAATTTTTTTAATGACTATTTCCTTACTTGGAATTATACTAGTTCAGGTGTATTGGTTCAACACGTCGTTAAAAAATAATGAAGAACAATTTAAATTTCATGTAATGCAGGTTTTAGGTGATGTATCTAATAAAATGCAAAAACAAGAAGCCTTTGAATTTTATAATAAATACAATAAAGTAAAAGACAGTACTGGAAAAACACCTAAAAAAGATGATTTTTTAGAGTTTGGATATTATCAGCGCAATGTTAAAACTAATCAAACAATAATTTATTCAAATAGCATTATAACGGAGGATTACAATATATCGCCCTCGTTCTTTGACAAAAAATTAGATACTGTTACTATTAAATCGTTTAAAGCAAAACGTAAAACTGAAATTTTTAACAACAATTCGAGTTCAATTGATAATTCAGTCATTCAACACAAAACTACGCCCGATATTACAAGTATAAAATCAGACAAAATTGAAAAGCTCGAAAATTTAAATTTTGAAATTGCCTATAAAGATATTGCCTCTAATTTCCCTATCGAAAAAAGGATATCGTTAGAGAATTTAAAAATCCTTTTAAAAAATGATTTTGATGAATTTGGCGTAACAACTCCCTTCGAATTTAATGTATATAGTAATGGATTGGCAACAAAAATAAAATCAGACCATTTTAAATATGATAAAAATTCAAGTTATTCGATACCAATTTTAATTGATAATGAGGGTAAAAGCAAGCATAATTTATTTGTTAGTTTTCCACAAATGAAAAAATATTTGTTTTCAGAAATAGTTGAAATTACAATATTATCAATCATTTTTACATTTATAATTATTATTGCCTATGCCAATGCATTGCATCAAATTATAAAACAACGTCAAATTTCAGAAATCAAAACCGATTTTATAAATAATATGACGCACGAATTTAAAACGCCTATCGCAACAATAAATTTAGCTTTAGATGCGATTAAAAATCCAAAAGTAATTGACGATAAAGAAAAAATATATCGTTATTTACAAATGATTCGTGACGAAAACAAGCGAATGCATGCGCAAGTTGAAAACGTATTACGAATATCAAAATTAGAAAAAAAAGAATTAGATATTGCAAAAGAATCATTAAATATTCAAGATATTATTGATGATGCAATTGAACACGTAAGTTTAATCATTGAAGACAGAGAGGGACAAATAACAAAACAGTATGATGCAAAACGAAATACGGTGTTGCTAAGTGATGTACATTTTACAAATGTTATTGTGAATATATTAGATAATGCGATAAAATATTCGCCAGAAAAACCGATTATTACTATTTTTACAGAAAATATTAAAGATTACATAATAATTAAGATTAAAGATCAAGGTTCAGGAATGAGTAAAACCGCTCAAAAAAAAATATTTGAAAAATTTTATAGAGAGCACACTGGCGACCTGCATAATGTAAAAGGACACGGTTTAGGTTTATCTTATGTCAAGAGGATTATTGACGACCATAATGGTCAAATTTTCGTGGAAAGCGAAAAAGGAAAAGGAAGTACATTTATATTAAAACTACCACTTATAAATTAAACAAAATGGAAAAAGATAACAAAAAAATTCTATTAGTAGAAGATGACCAAAATTTTGGAGCCATCTTAAAAGATTATCTGATGTTAAATGATTTTGATGTAACTCTTGCTAAAAATGGTATGGAGGGATTTGAGAAATTTAAAAAAGATACCTTTGATTTGTGCATTTTAGATGTAATGATGCCTTACAAAGACGGGTACACACTTGCTAAAGAAATTAGAGAAAAAAATAAAGAGGTGCCTTTAATTTTCTTAACGGCAAAAACCATGAAAGAAGATGTACTTAAAGGCTACAAAGCAGGAGCTGACGATTATTTAAACAAACCTTTTGATTCAGAAGTATTGTTGATGAAGATCAAAGCAATAATGCAACGTAAAACTTCAGAAGTAAAAGCAGAAAACGTTCAATTTGAATTTCAAATCGGTAAATTTCATTTAAATTCTAAATTAAGATTTTTAAATTTTCCGGGAAATGAGCAAATTAAATTGTCGCCTAAGGAAAACGAGTTATTAAAAATGTTAGCACTTTATGAAGATGATTTAATGCCGAGAGAAATGGCGTTAACAAAAATTTGGAGAGACGACAACTATTTTACCTCCCGAAGCATGGATGTGTACATTGCTAAATTGCGTAAATATTTAAAAGAAGACGAAAATGTTGAAATTTTAAATATTCACGGTGAGGGGTTTAGATTAGTTATCAAAAAATAAATATAAAGAAAGTGCTAATTAATTTTAGCACTTTTTTTTGATCTTCAATTTTTTCAATAATACAGTTTATTTTTGATGCATAATCGAACCACAATACATTTTGTGTTCGTTTAAACCAAGTTACTTGTCGTTTAGAAAATCGGCGCGTATTTTTTTTGATTTCTTCAATTGCAACATTTAATGAATATTCGTTATCTATATATTTAAAAATTTCGCTATAGCCAACCGTTTGCAGTGCATTCAAACCTCGATTTCTATATAAACTTGTTACTTCTTGCACCAAGCCGTTTTGAATCATTTGGTCAACCCGTTCATTAATTCGATTATACATTACTATTCGATCGGCAGTTAAACCAATTATAATTGGAGTAAAATTACGATCCTTTTTTTGTGAATTTAAAAACGAAGAATAAGGCATTTTTGTGCTTCGGCACACCTCTAAAAAACGCATCATTCGTTGTGGATTTTGTAAAGTTTGCGGATTTGAAGATGTTAAATAAGAAAAATATGTTTTGTCTAACTCCATAAGTTGCTGCTGTAAATAAACAATTCCTAGTTTTTCAAAATCTACTCGAATTGCTTCGCGAATATTAAAATCAATTTCTGGAAAACGATCCAACCCTTTTAAAACAGCGTCATTATATAATCCTGAACCTCCTACCATTATTTGAATATTGTTCTTTAGAAATAATTCATCTAATTTTTGAATTGCTTCTTTTTCAAAATCACCAACGGTGTAGTTTTCAAAAATTGACTTATTTTGTATAAAATGATGTTTTATTTTTTGCAGCTCGTTACTAGATGGAACTGCGGTTCCTATTTGCATTTCTTTAAAAAATTGTCGACTGTCGCTTGAAATTATTTCACAATTATAATGTGCAGCCAATGCTATACTTAAGGCCGTTTTTCCTATTCCGGTTGGGCCAATTATTACTAATAAGTAGTTTGTATTTTTCAAGGTAAATACGATTTATTTTGAGTTATATAATTCTTTTTCAATAATGAGTAAATAACCGTATCTATAAACTTGCCATTAAAAAACTCATTTTCAATTAAATGTGCTTCTTTTACAAATCTGTTTTTTTGTAATACTTTTTCTGATGCAAAATTATTTGGATCTATAATTGCTTCGATCGAGTGCAGTTGTAAAACCGTAAAACCATACTCCAAAATTAGTTGTATTGCATCGGTAATAATACCCTTGTTATGAAACTTTGGGTTTAAAATATATCCAATTTCAGAACGATAGTTTTCATGTTTTATTTTGTAGTGACCTATTATTCCGATTAATTTTGAGTTTGATTGCAAAGTAATTGCCCAATTTATATCACTATTAGCATTTATCTTTTCGGTAATCATTGTGATCAAGTGCAGCGCGTCTTGTTTAGTTTTAGCCAACGGTCGCGGAATAAATTTCATGGTTTCGGGGTCGTTTCGTAATTCAAATACCTCATCTAAATCACCGTTTGTAATTTGGCGTAGCTGTAATCGATCGGAATTTAAAATAGGGAAGGGCGAAAAATTAGTAATTAACATTTTACAGTGCGGCTATAATTAATGAACATTCAAAAGTACAGTTTTCTTTGACAATTTGTATGCCTTCTTTTTCAAAAATATTTTGATTATGATTCACAATATCAGAATAGCCCAGCCACGGTTCCAAACATATAAAAGGAGCATTTAGTTTTGTCCAAATGCCTAAGTTTTTAAAATCTGAAAACGCAATTGACACTTGTGGTACATCGTTTTCTAAAAGTATTATTTTTTTAGATTTGATTGTTTTAAAAAGCAGCGCATCATTTGCAAATAGATTATAATTTAAGGGTAAAATTCTATTTTTAAGTTCGATTTCAAAAAAATTATCAGACGCTAAATCATTTTGTAACGT
This sequence comes from Flavobacterium sp., assembly GCA_043772535.1. Taxonomy (GTDB): domain Bacteria; phylum Bacteroidota; class Bacteroidia; order Flavobacteriales; family Flavobacteriaceae; genus Flavobacterium. The sequence continues at coordinate 21,275 of JAYVGC010000038.1, forward strand.
AAATGATTTCAAAACTTCTTGCACCTCAAATAGCAAACTGTATTGGTTTATATTTTTACTTAATGCAAATGCAGGATGAGCACCAATAGAAAAAGGTATTATTTTCGAGTCAAGGTTAACGACTGTGTATGTTATTTTTAAATCAAATCCAATTAGCACATATTTCAATTGTAATTCAAAATTAAACGGGTATGCTTTTTTTGAACATGCATCGGCTTGTAATGAAAAGAGTATCTCCTTTGAAGTTTTAGATTTTATTTTAAAATTGCAATCTCTTGCAAAGCCATGTCTTGGCATGCTATATTGTTTACCCTCGTATACATATAGGTCATTTTTTAATGTACCCACGATCGGAAATAAAACAGGCGAATGTTTTGCCCAATATAAGGCAGCTCCGTTCCATATATATTCTTTTGATTTGCTTTTAAGAGATGTTAATTCTGCACCGTGGGCACTGATCGTGGCGGTTAAAAATTCATTTGAAATTATATATTTCATATTATGCATTATTTAAATAAGTGTAAATGGTAACAAAAAGTTGTTTTGAACTACCTACAATATTATTATAAATTTAGGAAAATAAATCTAAAATTATTTTATTTTTGTTACTCAATTTAAAACAATCAAATGAAAAACATTTTTTTTAAAACAAGTACAGTTATAGTACTGAGCTTAATTTCTTTTTTTGCGAAGGCGCAAGAATCGAAACCGGTTTCAATTTATAATTATAACGAAACTTTTGGCACGAATTTTTATACCAAAGATGGCTCAGAAACACGTTCAGCAAGCGGTCAACCAGGCGCAAAGTATTGGCAAAATCGCGCGGATTATTCTATTGCAACGATGTTAAACGATGTTACAAACGAAATTTCAGGCACAGAAACGCTTACTTATACTAATAACAGTCCTGACAAGTTGGCTTTTTTGTGGTTAAATGTAGATCAAAATTTATTTAAAAAAGACTCTCGAGGCAACGCAGTTATCCCTGTAAATGGAAGCAGAAACGGAGCTAAGGGTCAAAATTTTGACGGTGGTTTTCAGTTTAAATCGGTTAAAATAGTGTCAACAGTAAACGGTAAATCTGTCGAAAGTGCTGCAAAATACACCATTTCTGACACTCGAATGCAAATTCAATTACCTCAAGAACTAGCAGCAAATGGTGCGAAAATTCAAGTAAAATTTGATTTTTCTTTTATTTCGCCTGAATATGGATCTGATCGAATGGGGATTTTACAAACCAAAAATGGCAAAGTATTTACGGTTGCCCAATGGTATCCCAGAATGTGTGTGTATGATGACCAAAAAGGTTGGAATACAAACCCATATTTGGGTGCAGGCGAATTTTATTTAGAATATGGTGATTTTAATATAGCAATTACTGCGCCTGTAAAACATATCGTAGTTTGTTCGGGTGAATTATTAAATCCGACCGAAGTATATACGTCAGAGCAGCTTAAACGTTGGGCAATTGCAAAAACTAGCGATAAAACAGTAATAATAAGATCGGCAACCGAAGTAACAGATAAGAACTCACGACCAGATGCAAAAACAAGTCTAACATGGAAATTTAAAATTCAAAATTCTCGTGATGTTGCTTGGGCGTCGTCCGCATCTTTTATAGTTGATGCTGCAAAAATTAACCTTCCAAGTGGTAAAAAATCAATAGCAATATCGGCGTATCCAAGCGAAAGTGACGGTCAAGACGCATGGAGCAGATCGACAGAATACACAAAATCGTCTATCGAAAACTATTCAAAAAGATGGTTCGAATTTCCTTATCCAGCAGCAACAAACGTAGCGGGTAACGAAGGTGGAATGGAATATCCAGGAATTGTTTTTTGTGGCTACGAATCAAAAGGTCAAGATTTGTGGGGCGTTACAGATCACGAATTTGGACACGGCTGGTTTCCTATGATCGTAGGGTCAAACGAACGATTATTTGCTTGGATGGACGAAGGATTTAATACTTTTGTGAACGGAATAAGTTCTGAAGATTTTAATAACGGTGAGTATAAACAACCAAAATCTAATTTAAATAAAATGGCGGGAATGCTTACCAATCCCTCTTTAGAGCCTATTATGGTTGCCCCAGATAATTTTAAAGAGGTTAATATGGGAATTTTAGCCTATCAAAAACCAGGTGCAGGTCTTGATATGTTACGAAATACTATAATTGGTCAAGATCGTTTTGACTTTGCTTTTAAAAATTATGTGGCGCATTGGGCCTTTAAACATCCTATGCCCGATGATTTTTTTAGAAGTATTGAAAATGGAGTTGGTGAGGATTTAGCTTGGTTTTGGCGCGGTTGGTACCAAAAAAATTGGCAATTAGATCAAGGCATTACTAAGGTTAAATATGCTGGTGGCGATGCTACGAAAGGTGCAATTGTAACGATTGAAAATTTTCAAAAAATGGCCATGCCAGTTGTGATGGAAATTAAAACAAAATCGGGTTTAATTATCCGAAAAACACTGCCTGTTGAAGTTTGGCAACGTAATAATGAATGGTCGTTTAAAATTGATACAAAAGAAGAATTAGAGAGTATTAAATTAGATCCAGATGCTGTTTTTCCGGATATAAATATTGTAAATAACTCATGGTCAATAACAAAAAATGGTATTTTTAAGCCCGTATCGTACGCAACGTATTTAGGAAAATATTCAAGTGTTAAAATTCCACTAAAAGTCGAATTTACTCAAAACGATGAATATTTAACAATGTTGGCCACAGGGCAAGAAGCCCTGCCCTTAGACCCTGAAGGAAACAACAAATTTGGCGTGAAGCAATATGGTCTTGCGGTGCAGTTTAATGAATCAAAAGACGCATTTACATTAGAATTTAATGGTCAAAAATTTGAGTTTACAAAAGATAAATAAATTTTTAGAAAAATAATTTTTAAAAGGTACGTTGTTATGGCGTACCTTTTTTTATCTACTGTATTGTTATCTAATACTTTATAACAAGTAAATTTTAATTTGGTACCAAAATAATTTTGAATTTAAAAATTATTTACTATTTTTCAATAATTCTTTTTGCAAATACTGATATAATACTTATATTTGCACTCACAAAAAAGGCCTTGTGGCGCAACTGAATAGCGCACTTGATTACGGCTCAAGAGGTTACTGGTTTGAATCCAGTCAAGGTCACAAAACAAAAACCTAAAACACATATTATATGTGTTTTAGGTTTTTTTAGTTTATACTTTATTTCAATTTAAAGATTTTCAATTTTTTAAGGTCGCACGTTTTTCGTTAATTGCTACAGATCCGTTTGGTTTTATCCTCGAATTATAGGTACGTATACAAAATAAAAAAAGTACAACTTGTAATAATTGTAGTATATTTGAAAAAAATATACCTATGAAAACAATTTTAAAAGCAGCTTTTTTTGTACTTTTTTTAAATTTATCATCCTGTACAACTTCAAATGAAGTTATTGATCCAGCATTGTTAAATACAGGCACTCTTGTAACAAATACGGATAACAGTACCAATCCAATCACGGTGGCTTTAGGAGTTTTTAATGCTAATTTTGATGGTCAAACGTTTACAGCAAATTCTACTCAAGCCATTGTAAATGCCACAACTGTTGCAATAACTGGTTTAAAAGCTGATGGAAGTTTTTTTCAACTTACCTTATTAGGTACACCCATAGTAGGAACATATAATAATATAAATTCTACTCAATTGGGATTGATTTATTCTGGAGGAACTGGACAAATACCGTACGTTGGTGCTTCAAGTGCCGCTTTTAGTTCCTACCCAAACTATACTGATACTGCCGAATTAAAAATTGTATCAATAGATACAGCAAATAAAATAATTAAAGGAACTTTCAAATTTAATGGCGGACAGGTGAGCCCTACCGTTGCAAATCAATTAAATATTAAAACGTTTACAAATGGTGCGTTTAATTTAAATTACACCAGCGATGTACCTGTTGCAACCAATAATACGTTTTCTGCAAAACTTGATGGAACTAGTTATAATCCAACAAACACAACCGGTGTAAAAAGTAGTGGCTTAATCGCTATTATAGGACGAAGAGGCAGTGTAGAAAACATTGGATTGGCCTTTGCGGATAACATCACAGCAGGAACTACCGTTACATTTACAGCATTAAGTTCAGACGCGCGTGGGCAGTATAGTATCGATAATAATCCGGCTAATATTTTTGGTGGCACTGGTAGTATTACTATCATTTCACATAACACAACAACAAAGCAAGTAAAAGGAACTTTTAGTTTTGTTGCTGCAACTATTTTAACACCAATTGTTTCACGCACAATAACCGATGGCACCTTTGATGTAACGTATTTGTAATAAACACACAAAACACACCAATTTTAATCTCGTTTTGTTATAAAACAAAACGAGATTTTTTTGGCATACTACTTGTACTTATTATTTAGTAGTAGGTTTTAATAAATTATAATCATTTGTAATACAATATATTATAATTTATGAAATTTTTTTTTAAATATATTCATTATATAATTTTTACATGTCATATCATAACATTATAACTATTGACAATTTGTCAGCACAGGAGTTCGATTCAGAGGCGGAATTAATACCATTATTATCTTCAGAGGATGAAGAGGAGATGTTTAAAGAAAAGTTACCCGATTCATTACCAATTTTGCCATTACGTAACACCGTTTTATTTCCAGGAGTTGTAATTCCTATAACTGCGGGTCGTGATAAGTCTATTAAATTAATTAATGATGCCTATGCAGGTAATAGAATAATAGGTGTTGTAGCCCAAAAAAATGAAGTTGATGAATCGCCGTCAAAAAACGATATTCACACTGTTGGTACAGTGGCACAAATTATACGAGTTTTAAAAATGCCCGATGGCAACGTAACTGTTATTTTACAAGGAAAAAAACGATTTGAAATAGATACAATTACAGCCGAAGAACCTTATTTAACCGCCACCATAAAAGAAATTTCAGAAAAGCGTCCTTCAAAAAACGATTCAGAATTTCCAACAATTGTAGAATCGGTAAAAGAATTAGCTATTCAAATTATTACCGACAGTCCCAACATTCCTACCGAAGCTACTTTCGCAATTCGAAATATTGAAAGTCAATCTTTTTTAATAAATTTTGTATCTTCAAATATGAATTTATCTGTTGAAGAAAAGCAAACATTATTGGCAATGAATGTTTTGAAAGACAGAGCTTTAGAAACATTGAAATATATGAATTTGGAGTTTCAAAAATTAGAGTTAAAAAATAACATCCAATCTAAAGTTCGTTTTGATTTAGATCAACAGCAGCGAGAATATTTTTTGCACCAGCAGATGAAGACCATTCAAGAGGAATTGGGTGGCGTTTCTAACGAGCAAGAATTTGAAGAAATGCGCAATCGTGCCAAAGTAAAAAAATGGGATGTAAAAACGGGTGAACACTTTGATAAAGAGTTTAATAAAATGCAACGAACCAATCCGCAATCGCCTGATTTTGGTATCCAACGCAATTATATAGATTTATTTTTAGAATTACCGTGGAATGAATTTTCTAAAGATAATTTTGATTTAAAAAATGCGCAAAAAGTACTGGATCGAGATCATTTCGGACTGGAAGAGGTTAAAAAAAGAATGATTGAGCACTTGGCGGTTTTAAAATTACGTAACGATATGAAATCGCCAATAATTTGTTTAACTGGGCCTCCTGGCGTAGGTAAAACATCAATAGGAAAATCGGTTGCAGAAGCACTTGGTAGAGAATATGTTCGAATTTCGTTAGGAGGCTTGCGCGATGAAGCTGAAATTAGAGGACATAGAAAAACGTATATCGGAGCAATGCCCGGACGAATTATTCAAAGTATAAAAAAAGCAAAAACATCAAATCCGGTTTTTATTTTAGATGAAATTGATAAACTTTCGGTCAGCAGTCAAGGTGATCCATCGTCGGCATTATTAGAGGTTTTAGATCCAGAACAAAATAATTCTTTTTACGATAATTTTTTAGAGTTGGGTTTTGATTTGTCAAAAGTGATGTTCATCGCTACTTCAAATTCAATGCAAACCATACAACCTGCATTAAAAGATCGAATGGAAGTAATTACAATGTCGGGCTACACTACCGAAGAAAAAATTGAAATTGCGAAACAACATTTGGTTCCAAAACAAATAAAAGAACATGGTTTAAAGCCAAAAGATTTGATTTTTGGTAAAAAACAATTAGAAAAAATTGTTGAAGGGTACACCCGTGAATCGGGCGTTCGAGGCCTTGAACAAAAAATTGCTCAGGTTATAAGAAATGCAGCCAAATCAGTAGCGATGGACGAAGAATATAATGTTAAACTAACAGATGCTGATGTTGTAAAAATTTTAGGAGCTGCCAAGTTAGAACGTGATAAAGCCGAAGGAAACGAAGTAGCTGGCGTTGTAACAGGTTTGGCTTGGACTGCAGTTGGAGGTGATATTTTATTTATAGAATCATTAATAACTAAAGGAAAAGGTGTTTTAACAATGACCGGAAATTTAGGAATTGTGATGAAAGAATCGGCAACAATAGCATTAGAATATATTAAAGCAAATTCTGAAATTTTTGGGCTTAATCAAGAGGTAATTTCAAAATATAATATTCATTTGCACGTGCCCGAAGGCGCCACTCCTAAAGATGGACCAAGTGCAGGAATAGCAATGTTAACCTCGATGGTTTCGCTTTTTTCACAACGAAAAGTAAATAAAAATTTTGCTATGACGGGCGAAATTACCCTTCGTGGAAAAGTGTTGCCAGTTGGTGGCATAAAAGAAAAAATATTAGCTGCAAAACGAGCAAATATTAAAGAAATTATTTTGTGCCATGAAAACAAAAGCGATATTGATGAAATAAAATCTGATTATTTAATTGGCTTAACCTTTCATTATGTTACTGAAATGCAAGAAGTAATCGAAATTGCCTTGTCAAAAACAAAAGTAAAAAACGCAAAGACTATTGACTAGTTTAACAAAATTTCATTTTTTTAGCACGAGAAAATTGCTCGTGCTTTTTTATTTATATATTTGTTCACCTTATAAAAATAAAATAAGTTCCTTTTCGTTATTGAAAGAGCAAACGTGATTTTATATGTTAAAAAGAGTTTCTTTTATTTTAATTCTTATTTCTAGCTTTTCTCTTTTTTCACAAATAGGAGGTAGGTCGGTTTATCAGTTTTTATCTTTAGTAACATCACCTCGGCAAGCCGCTTTAGGCGGAAAAATTGTAACTATTTACGATAACGATGTAAACCAAGGGCACTTTAATCCGGCAAGTATCAACTCTGACATGAACAATAAATTATCAGTTAATTACGGAAATTTATTTGGTGATGTAACCTATGGAACTGCTTCGTATGCTTATACGTATGACAGGCACATACAAACTTTTCATGTGGGAGTAAATTATATAAATTATGGCAAATTTGATGGTTATGATGCACAAGCTGCGCCAACAAGTAGCTTTACGGGTAGTGAAATCGCACTTTCATTTAGTTATGCTTACACTATTCCATTCACAGATGTGCATATAGGTGCTACTGGTAAAATAATTTCTTCGTCACTAGAAACGTATAATTCGGTTGGTGCCGCAGCGGATATTGGTGCATTATATATTGACGAAGCGAACGATATTAACTACGCTTTAGTAGTAAGAAATATAGGAACTCAAATAGCAACCTATTCGGGCACTAAAGAAAACGTACCTTTTGAAATATTGGCTGGAATTTCGCAAGAGTTGGAAAATGTTCCTATAAGATGGCATGTCACTTTAGATAATTTGCAACAATGGCAAGTGGCAGTTGCAAACCCAAACCGAGCGCAAGGCACAATAGATGGCGGCGCAATTCCAGAAAAAATATCTTTTTTAGGTAATGCACTTCGGCATACCATTTTAGGAGTAGAATTATTTCCTCAAAAATCGTTTAATTTACGTTTGGGCTACAATTTTCGTCGCGCCGAAGAATTAAGTATTGTAGATCAGCGTAATTTTTCGGGAATTTCAATCGGTTTTGGATTAAAAATGAATAAATTAAAATTTAATTATTCATATTCAAGATATAGTTTAGCAGGTAATACTAGTTTGTTCGGACTATCAATTAATTTTGCCGATGAAGATTAACTAAATTAAAATTAAAATCAAAAATGATAACAATTGCCATTGACGGATTTTCATCCACGGGAAAAAGTACCTTAGCCAAACAATTAGCCAATCATTTAGGCTATGTTTTTATTGACACTGGAGCAATGTATCGCGGGATTACGTTATTCGCAATCCAAAATAATATAATTGGAATCGATTTTTTTAACACTCAGAAACTAATTGATAGTTTACCAGTAATAAAATTACATTTCGAATTTGATCAAAGTTTAGGATTTGCGGCATTATTTTTAAATAATAAAAACGTAGAATCCGAAATTAGAACCATGGAAGTTTCAAATTTTGTGAGTAAAATTGCCGAAATACCTCAGGTAAGATCTAAATTGGTAGAGCAACAACAAGCAATGGGCAAAAATAAAGGCATTGTTATGGATGGTCGAGATATTGGTACTGTTGTTTTTCCTGATGCCGCACTTAAAATTTTTATGACCGCAAGTGCCGAGGTGCGAGCCCAAAGGCGATTTGATGAATTATATGCAAATAATCCGTCAATTACTTTAGAACATGTTCTTGAAAATGTTCAAGCACGCGATTATATAGATAGTAATCGTATCGAGTCGCCACTAAAAATGGCTCATGATGCAATAGAAATAGATAATTCGTATATTAGTCGTGACGAACAATTTAATTTGGTGCTAGAATTAGTTAACGAAATTACTAAATCGAAATAGTATTTGTATATATCAAATTTAATGTTAGTTTTACGTTCTGATATTATTATAATAAAAAATATTTTTATGGGAATTAAATTACGATTAACACTAATGAGTTTTCTTCAATTTTTTGTTTGGGGAGCTTGGTTAATTACTGTTGGCAACTATTGGTTTGCAACCAAGCAATGGAGTGGTGCCGAGTTTGGTGCTATTTTTTCTACGTTAGGATTTTCTTCAATTTTGATGCCTGCATTAACTGGTATTTTAGCTGATAAATATATAAATGCCGAAAAATTGTATGGTATTCTTCATGTTTTAGGAGGTCTTGTCCTTATTTATATTCCTCAAGTTGATAATTCTAATCAATTTTTTTGGGTAATATTCTTAGCAATGCTATGCTATATGCCAACAATTTCGTTGTCAAATTCTATTGCGTATACCATATTAAAAAATAATAAATTTGATGTAGTTAAAGTATTTCCACCAATTCGTGTTTGGGGAACAGTAGGTTTTATTGCCGCCATGTGGATTACTAATTTATCGGGCAACAAAGCATCTGCCAACATGTTTTACATTGCTGCTTTTGCAGCAATTGCGTTAGGTATTTATTCGTTTAGTTTACCCAAGTGCGCGCCACAACGGCTAATTTCGAAGCAAGCAACATTAACTCAAAAATTGGGGTTAGATGCCTTTAAATTATTTGGAACATATAAAATGGCGTTGTTTTTTATTTTTTCTATGTTTCTTGGTGGAGCATTGCAATTAACAAATATGTATGGTGATGTTTATTTGTCTGAATTTGCAAAAGTTCCAGAATATGCCAACTCTTTTGTAGTTAGATATTCGACCATAATAATGTCTATTTCTCAGGTGTCAGAAACGTTATTTATACTTGCAATTCCATTTTTCTTAAAGCGCTTTGGAATAAAGCAAGTAATGTTAATTAGCATGTTTGCCTGGGTTTTACGTTTTGGATTGTTTGCTTTCGGTAATCCATCGGATGGTTTGTGGATGATTATTATGTCGTGTATTGTGTATGGAATGGCATTTGATTTTTTCAACATATCAGGTTCGTTATTTATTGAAACTACAACTTCGGATAAAATTCGTTCTAGTGCTCAGGGATTATTTATGATGATGTCAAACGGTTTTGGTGCTTTTTTTGGGGGTCTATTTTCAGGTAAAATAATTGATGCTTTTTTTACAAACAATGGAGTTCGAGATTGGCACAACATTTGGCTTTCGTTTGCAGGATATGCCTTAATTATTGCAATTGCATTTGGTATTTTTTTTAAACACGAGCACAAACCCGAAGAGATTGCGGTAGTTCAGCATTAAGCGGCTTTTAAAGCTATAAATCAAAAACCTTCAAAAATTATATTTCTGAAGGTTTTTGAATTTTATCTAATTTTTCTTTTTGAACCAGTTTTGTAACCCAAATTCCAAGAAAAACACCAATTAAACCTAAGCAGCCCATAAAGATCCAGTTTGCTTGGTACCCATAATTATCAATAATAGTCATACCTAGTTTAGCACTGATAATGTGCGCCATGCTAAAACTCATCGTAAAAATAGCCATATAGCGTCCTTCGTGTCCTTTAGGGGCTCTGCCAATAGCAAATGAGTTTGAAAATGGAAACGAAAACATTTCGCCAAAAGTCATAAAAGTCATCATTATAAATAATATTCCTGCCCAAAAATTAATCAACAGCAAAAACATGCTTATTGACATGCATAGGCAACCTAAATTTACAACTTTGACTTTATCAATTTTTTTGCGTTCTATATATCCAACGATAGGCATTTCTAACAAAAAAACTAATATGCCATTAAATGTAAGCAGCAGCCCAGTTTGCAACTCACTCATTCCGAATTGCACGTTATGGTAAAGCGGAATTGTCGTAAAAAGTTGAAAAAACAAAACACCAGTAATCATGCAACTTCCTAAAAATATCCAAAAAGGCTTGTCTTTAAAAGCAGATTGTGTTAAAACATTATCGGGATCAGATTTGTCAATAAATTTTGACTTTTTCTTTTCTTTAACCAAAAACACAAAAACAACTATTGCCAAAATACATGTTCCCCCGTCAGCCCAAAATAATCCTTTGTAACCAACAAACATAATCAGTAAACCACCTAAAGCTGGTCCTGCGCCAAAACCAAGATTTATTGCTAGCCTCACTACGGTTAAAGCGCGGGTTCTGGTCTCTTTTGTAGCATAGGCACCTAATGACACAAACATTGCTGGTCGAAACATATCTGCAACAGTCATCAAAACGAACATTCCGGCACATAGTGCACCAAACGAAGTTAAATATTGAATAAATAGCAGTAAGATACCGCTAACAAAAAGGCTAAAAACCATTATTCGATAAAAACCTACTTTATCAGATAGTTTGCCGCCAAGCCACGACCCAGCCATCGATCCTAGACCAAAAAAAACCATAATGGTGCCAACTTGACTGTATGAAAAATGCAAATCTTCTTTTAAATATTTGGTCAAAAATGGCAAAACCATCGTTCCAGCACGATTTATAAATGTAACTA
>JAYVGC010000039.1:0-11225 GCA_043772535.1 Flavobacterium sp.
CTAATAAATTTTACAAAAAATTAGAGGAAGTAGAGGATTTTATTGCTGAAATGGTTAATAAAACTACTAAAAAACAGGTAATGAGTACCTGTGGTTATGATTATATTTTTTTTGACGATATATGGACAATATTATAAAAGTGTTTGATATTAAAGCCATTTACCATGGTTTTATTTATATTTCCTACTACATCACTAGTAATATTGGCAAGCCACGATTTAAAAGCAGCAGCTTCATCTTCGGTAAATGCACCGTATACGCCACAACCCGAAAAAATGGAGCCGATATACGCAAAAATTTGACTTGGGTTTTGTGCTAATTGTGATATTCTACTCATTATTTTCCCTTGCACGGCTTGCAGTGCATTGGTCAACATTCCAGTTGCTGAACCCATAGCAGTTGCGGCCAATTTAGAGCCCAATACTTTTAAGCCTATTGCTGCAATTGGCAAGAAACCTAAACCGTTAAGTACTTGCTCAAAATTAGAGTCAACTAAAATTACTTCTTCGGTTTTGTTATGGTCGCCTAATTGTCCTAAACTATGAAAATCAGGATTGTATTCTTCAGAAACTCGATTTAATTTTACATGTTGCATTTTTAAGTCTTTTTTATTTGTAAATAAACATTCGTTGTTGCTTTTTAATGTGCCGTCAATGGTGTAATAGCCTTGCTATAAACCGCCGTTTTGTTGGTTAATTGGTACAATAATGTACACGTGGCTAAAATCGTTTGGCATATAGGCGGGTTGCTTTATTTTGCAGATATAATAAGTGATGTTTAAAGCACCTAAAATGGAACCGACCAAAATGCTGTAACTTTTACAATCTATACCGTTCTAACGATCGTACCAACTGCAAGCTAAAGAGCGAAATTGCTTTAATTCATCATCAGCTTTATACTGAAAATGGTTGTAAGCAAAATTTTTAATTGCTAATACTGTTTGTTGCAATGTGTTCTGTTGCAAAACCTTGGCAAGTGCGTTGGTCTGAAAACCATACTCTTGTATTACTTCGGCCATTAACTGAATTGATACATCGGTGTTGCCGCTAGTGCTAGGTGTGCTTTGGCACGTGGTTTTAGGTATAAGGTTGTTATACTGTGTACCGGGTAGTACTATGCGGTTTAAGTGTGTATCAAAATCCATTTACTAGTTTTAATACTGCAAAGTTTAGAACAAAAAAAACCCGCACTTGCAATAAGGCGGGTTTGGGTTAGTTTAGGTTAGTTTGGGTTACTTTTGATTGAAAAGTATAATGTATTTAAAATAAATCACTGTGTGTTCCTGTATTTGTGAAAAGTAATGTTATAGTAGTATCATTTTGTAACCAAATTAAAAGCCAATCGCCTTTAATATGACACTCCCAACAATTATTATAATTGCCAGACAATTTATGTGCCTTATATTTTGCTGGTAAGGTGCCCGTTTCAGATAAAATTGCAATTGCCTCTTGAATTAATGACATATTGTAACCTCGTTTTTTACAAATTTTTAATTCTTTTTCAAACCGATTGGTTGTTGTAATAGCATACACTAACTTAAAACTTTTGAAAATAATTCTTTAACATTTTTATACTTATTTACACGACCTTTTTTAATATCCTCAAGCGACGCATCAATAGCCGTTTTACGTGCGGGTTTATTTAAATTGATTTCATCGGTAGTAAATACGCCTATTGATAATATATAATCAATTGTTTTTTTTGCTATTTGATTTCTTGCATCAAATTTAAGTGTTATCTGTGCCATGCTATTTTTATTTTAAAACTGCTTTCATATCTATTATTTCGCCTGTACCTTTATTAGCTAATAAAGCCGCCCAAGTTCTTGACATTTTTTGACCGTCAACAATAACATAGTGTGCTTTTTTAGCTGGTTTTGCTAATGGTGTTTGCGCTTGTTTTTTCATTCCATTTTATTTTTTAATTGTAACGATACAAATATAACAAATTTTGTACCAATTGTAAGCGATGCAATAAAAAACCCATACTGTTGCATGTACGGGTTTTTATGCTGCTGTTTTAATTTAAAAAAGTAATTAAATTAATGCTTTGCGGGTTGATAATAAAGGGTTCGGGTTCGTGGTAAAAATCTTCTATTTGCTTTAAAATAGGTTGGTTGGTGTTGATGCACTTGCGAACGTACAATATGTAACGGTTGCGCTCAATAACTTGTAGTTGTACTTCGGTAATGTACTTTAAAAATTCAAATTTTTCATTTTCTTGCATAGTAAATGATTTCTATGAGAAGTTGCCCCTTAAGTGTGCAAAACCGTTCAAAAAACTAAATTACAGCACTTTAGTTAACTGATCACCGTAAGGCAACTTCTTATTTTCGATACATTTTGTTTGTGGATCACCCCAAAAACGATTTTGCACGACAAATACATACAAAAAATTTTACAAAGTATTATTTTTTATTTTTTCTTCAATTTCGGTATCGGTAAAGTTTTTAGGCATACCAAATAGTTTAATTAGTTGCAAAAACTCGCTTCTAAACAGGCACTTTGCGTTTTTTACCTCTTTTCGGTTTTGTTGGTACGGTTTTTAATCATTGTTTCGGTGGCCTCTTCTATAATTACTTTATATGGCACGCCGCTAACGAGGTACATTGCAACTAATTGTTTTTTTGAAACTGAATACGGTAACGGGAATTTAGTACTTTGCATGATGTAAAATTTTAGTTTTGAATTGGTTAATGTTTGCAAAAAATGGTATCTTTGGCAACGTTTGTGATAGAACTAAAATTTACGGCCGTTGCAATTTGATAGATTGCAACGGTTTTTTTGTTGGTTTATTTATTTTGGTATTGGTTCGATGTTTTCATTTAATTTTGATTTTGCAATAAAACGCCCGGCAATACTGTAACCATAACTGCCCCAGATTGTGTGCTTTTAACGAACTTGTTTTTTTGGCAGTTTACAATTTTCTTGCAAGTTGTTACCTTGTACCATGGTGCGGTCTTAAATTGCCACTTTACAGTAAAAAGTATGTTAACTTGCATTTTGTTAGGGGTTTATGGTAGGTGGTTTATTCGGCTATTTGGGAGTTAGCAAACAGTTACTCAACATTACGGTTAAAAGTAAAATTGTAATAGTTAATTGCATCATCAAATTCGGTTACATCTTTTTTGATATCTGCCACCATAGTTTCAGATTCACCAGACCTAAAATCATCGCAAAAGATTATAATATAGTTCAAGAAAAAAGTATTCCTGGAAAAAATTTCAAAGAAATGCACATCGCAATTCAACAAATAAAATCAGCATTAAGAACGATACAAACACACGTCAAAAAACAACATTTACAAAAATATTTAGACGAATATTTTTATAGATTAATCGTTCGATTTGTAAAGAAACAATATTCGACAATTTATTCAGACGATTGGTAAGACATAAACACTATGGTTGGAATCAAATAGTAGTAATTAAGTAAGTAACTCGATATTAATTAAATAATTAGAAAGACAACAGCCTTTCTTTTTCAAATTTAAAATTATAGACAATATATTGCAAGAACCAAACAATATTTATAAAGTTTGTAAAATAGTTTTGAACGAAAAAATGAGCAGCGACGATTATTAGCTATTGACGTTTGTTAATTAATAATTCAAAAAAAATATTGACATTACAACAAAAAAAATAGAAAGTTTATTCTTTTTTGGATGAGCAAAAAACGCTCCCGATTGAAGCGAGCAATCAAGTTTTTTCGGTAGATAAAATATTTTGCTCTTAAAAAAAACAAAAGTCGCTACTTTTACTTTATCACATGCTCTGCTATAAGCTATTTTTTTTACTAAGCTTTAACTACCGGTTAAATTAGTATATCCAAAAAGGCCTTTTACATCCGGTATTATTTTATTGGATGACTTTTTAGAGATAAAATGCGGATGTAATAATCTTTACAAAAAGACTCTTTCGAAATCAACTACAGTTAAAAAAATCGCTATTTACAAATATGTCGTTTTTATAATTTTATTTATACCTATATCGCTACTAATCATACTATAATATACTTTCTTTGAAAAATGCATTTCTTCTAAACGAAATAATTTACTACTGAATTAATTATTTTAGATTTCGGTCTATTAACTTCTAATAACTGGTGTTATAAATTGGATCAAATACATGATGTGATTTCAAGAAATAATCATTTAATTTGCACAATACGGCTATCAACAGTAACAAAAAAAACGTTTCACATAACTATGGAAAAAAAAATAGCCCTCATCATTGGCGGAGGACCAGCAGGATTAACAGCTGCGTATGAATTTTTAGAACATACAAACATTCAGCCTATTGTAATAGAAATGAGTGCGTTTTGGGGTGGAATATCCAGAACAGAAGCACATAATGGTAATAGAATTGACATTGGTGGGCATCGGTTTTTTTCAAAATCGGATGAAGTTATGCAGTGGTGGCAAAATATCTTACCAATTTATTCTGAAACAAATGAAATAGCGATTACCTATCAAAACAAAAAAAAGACCATTGAAATTGACTGCAACGATCAATTAATTGAAAATGACAGCATCTTATTGGTCAGAAAACGAAAATCGAGGATTTTTTATAACAAATCATTTTTCAATTATCCTATTTCTTTAAACTTTAAAAATCTTGTAAAATTAGGTTTTTGGAATTCTATTTTGATTGGATGTAGCTATTTGAATGCTATTCTTTTTCCTATAAAAAATATTAAGACTCTCGAAGATTTTTTTATCAATCGTTTCGGTAATAGACTTTATAAAACTTTTTTTAAAGACTATACAGAAAAAGTGTGGGGCGTTCAATGCACCGAAATTAGTGCAGAATGGGGTGCGCAAAGAATTAAAGGATTGTCAGTTTTTAAATCGATTTGGAATGCAATAAAAAAACCATTTCAATCTAAAAACAAAGATATTCATCAAAAAAACAAAGAAACTTCGTTAATTGAATATTTTCTATATCCAAAATATGGACCAGGACAAATGTGGGAAACTGTTGCTAAAAAAATATCAGCTAAAGGCGGCGTATTACAACAAAACAGCAAAGTAATAAAGATAAATATTGAAGAAAACTTGGTTACAAGCGTTGAAATCAAAAATACATTAACAGAAGAAACAGAAGTAGTGAAAACAGATTACTGCATTTCAACGATGCCAGTAAATGAGCTAATTACTGCGATAGGATGTAATATTCCAATGGAAGTTCAAGCAGTTTCTGATGGTTTGATGTATCGAGATTTTATTACGGTGGGACTTTTGTTAGACCAAGTAAATTATCCACTGGACGACAATTGGATCTATATTCAAGAAAATTATGTAAAAGTTGGCCGATTGCAAATTTTTAATAATTGGAGTCCGTTTATGGTAAAAGACAATAGCAAAACGTGGGTAGGTTTAGAATATTTTTGTACTGCAAACGACGATATTTGGAATATGGATACCGCCACCCTGATTGCATTAGCAACAAAAGAAATGATTGAACTAGGTTTTATAAACAATAACGAAACTGTTTTAGATTCGAAAATAATTAAAGTTCCAAAAGCCTATCCTGCCTACTTTGGTAGCTATAATAATTTTGATACGATAAAATCATTTACAAATACGTTCACGAATTTATTTTTAATTGGAAGAAACGGTATGCACAAATATAATAATCAAGACCACTCCATGTTAACGGCAATAAAAACCGTGCAAAACATTAAAAACAATATTACCGACAAAGAAAGTATTTGGTCAATAAATACCGAAGATGAATATCATGAAAAAAGATAAATACACATTTTTGGATGGCTTCAACAAATCAGAAATAACCATTTTAATCTCTGTGCCAGTCTTATTCGTTGTTTTTTTCGTGTTCAGGATTCTATCGCACAAATATTTCTTAACCGATTCTTATGAATATCTTGATATTGGAAAAAAAATATTCCATTTTTCAATTTTTAATACCAATATTGACCCTAAGACAGTTACTAGAAGGCCTTTTTTTTATCCTTTATTTTTGGCATTATTTTATAATTTTAATATTATTGTCACATTAATTATTCAATGCTTAATTGGGATTTTTAACGTTTTTATACTCTGTAAAATATTAAAAAAGTTTAAAGTAGAAATTAAAAAATCTTTCATTCTTTTTCTAATCTTAACGCCTTCTATATTCATTTATAGTCAACTGATTATGTCAGAATGCATGGTAATGCTATTGCTACATTTGCTATTTTGGTCTTTGATAAAACCATTTTCTAAAAATAATTTTATATTTATTCAAGTTATAACCGTATTGCTAGCATTTACAAAACCAATATTCTATCCTTATATATATATCAATCTCTTATTTTTTAGTATGTATTTGTTTAAAAAAAAGATGTTTTCTATTTGGTTATTTGTACCGATTATTGTTTTGCAATTGTATCTTAATTTTAACGAATCGCAAACCGGTTACAAACATTTTTCATCGATAGAAAACAGCAATCTAATTAATTATAATTTGTACAATTTCAAATCTGTAACACTTTCACGTCATGAGGCAGATGTATGGTTAAAAGCAGTTTACAATGCTGATTACGAAGATAAAAATTATGCAGAACAAAACATTTACTTAAGAGCAATTGCAACAAATGAAATTAAAAACAATCTATTTCAATACACTAAATATCATTTATTTACAGCAGTAAGAGGGGTTTTTGACCCAGGCCGTTTTGATTTGATGACCTTTTTTGCAACAGAAAATGGCAAACAGGGTTTTTTGGAAATATTAAATGGCAGAAAGTCAATATTTGATTTATTAAAAAGTAAATTTGTATGGGTTTACTTTTTACTAATCCCGATTTTTTTAATCAACTTAATAAAGTGGTTTTATTTTAGTAAATATCTTTTTTTTAACAAATTGAATGTTTTAGTTTATTATTTTTTACTCTTAGGATTGTATTATATTTTAGTATTAGGCCCTGTTAATTGTTCAAGATATATGATGCCGTTTCAAGGAATTATAATTTGTATTGCAGTTATTGAAATTGGTCGATTTAAGATTAAAACGTAAATATAATAAGTTTACTGAAAAGTGCTTAAAACAAAATTGTTTTCTGCTTATTAATTAATTTTTTTGCAATAATTATACTTTTCATACTATCTAATTTAAGTACTGCAATTTAGACCGTTAGTCCGCAAAAAACGCAAAAAAAACAGATCCAACTTCACTAAAATTTTTTGCCGTTAAAACACAAAAAAAGCAGAACAAAATGAATTGTCCTGCTTTAAAAATGATATTTTTTTTATAAGATAATTTATGTTTAGTACATAATATTATCTTAATTCCAGAAAAATCGAGTTATACTTTAATTTCTACTTCTACTCCACTTGGTAATTCAAGTTTCATTAAAGCGTCGATTGTTTTTGATGAAGACGAATAAATGTCAATTAATCTTTTGTATGACATTACTTCGAATTGCTCACGAGCTTTTTTGTTTACGTGCGGTGAACGCAATACAGTAAACAATTTTTTATGGGTTGGCAAAGGAATCGGGCCTGTTACAACAGCACCTGTACTTTTTACCGTTTTTACGATTTTCTCAGCAGATTTATCTACCAACATGTGATCGTAAGATTTTAATTTTATTCTAATTTTTTGACTCATCTTGATAAATATTAGGCGTTTCCTTTTGCTTTTTTAATTACTGCTTCTGATATGTTAGAAGGTGTTTCTGCATAATGAGAGAATTCCATTGTACTGGTAGCACGACCAGAAGATAATGTTCTTAATGTTGTTACATAACCGAACATTTCAGATAAAGGCACATCAGCTTTGATAGTTTTCGCTCCATTTCGGTCACCCATGTCATTTACTTGACCTCGACGACGGTTAATATCACCAACAATATCACCCATGTTTTCTTCAGGCGTAATTACTTCCATTTTCATTATAGGCTCTAAAACGATAGCTCCTGCAGCTTTAGCTACTTCTCTATAACCCATTCGTGCTGCTAATTCAAACGATAAAGCATCTGAATCGACAGGGTGAAAAGATCCATCTGTTAAAGTAACTTTTAAACTATCTACTTGATATCCTGCTAAAGGACCTGTTTTCATAGCTTCACGGAAACCTTTTTCTACTGACGGAATATACTCTTTAGGAACGTTACCTCCTTTTACTGCGTTTACAAATTGTAACCCTTTAGGAACTTTACCGTCTACCTCGTCTGCTGGAGATAATGTAAATACAATATCACCAAATTTTCCACGTCCACCAGATTGCTTTTTGTACGTTTCTCTATGTGTTGCAGTTTTTGTAAATGCCTCTTTGTATTCAACCTGTGGTTCTCCTTGATTTACTTCTACTTTAAACTCACGTTTCATTCTATCAACCAAAATATCTAAGTGAAGTTCACCCATACCTGATATGATAGTTTGTCCTGAAGCCTCGTCTGTTCGAACTGTAAATGTTGGATCTTCCTCAGCTAATTTAGCCAAAGCCATTCCCATTTTATCAACATCAGCCTTCGTTTTTGGCTCAATAGCGATACCAATTACCGGTGCCGGAAACTTCATCGACTCCAGAATAATTGGGTGCTTTTCGTCACACAATGTATCGCCTGTTTTAATGTCTTTAAACCCAACTGCTGCCCCAATATCTCCAGCTTCGATGTAATCGATTGGATTTTGCTTGTTAGCATGCATTTGATAAATACGTGAAATTCTTTCTTTGTTTCCAGACCGTGTATTCAAAACGTATGAACCTGCATCAAGTCTACCTGAGTAAGCGCGGAAAAAAGCCAAACGACCTACAAATGGATCGGTAGCAATTTTAAATGCCAAAGCAGCAAAAGGCTCTTTAACATCCGGCTTGCGTAAAATTTTGGTTTGGTCTTCTTCTAACAACTCTGCATCATCAGGATGAATTCCTTCAATTCCCTCTTTATCCATAGGAGATGGTAGGTACTTACAAACAGCATCTAACATAAATTGAACTCCTTTATTTTTAAACGATGACCCTGCAATCATTGGAATAATTGCCATATCCATAGTAGCGGCTCGAAGTGCATTATTGATTTCTTCCTCTGTGATAGAGTTTTCATCATCCATGAATTTTTCTAGTAAATTCTCATCATAATCAGCTACTGCTTCAATAAGAATTGAACGGTATTCTTTAACCTCTGCAAGCATATCCTCTGGTATAGGCACAATATCAAAAGTAGCTCCTAATGTTTCATCATGCCAAACAATTGCTTGGTTTTTTACTAAATCAACAACACCCTTAAAATCATTTTCTTCTCCAATAGGCAACGTAATTGCAACAGCATTAGATTTTAACATATCACGAACTTGCTGACATACCATCAAAAAGTTAGATCCTTGTCTATCCATTTTATTAACAAACCCCATCCTTGGAACTCTGTATTGATCGGCAAGTCTCCAGTTCGTTTCTGACTGTGGCTCTACACCATCAACGGCAGAAAATAAGAAAACTAATCCATCAAGTACACGTAACGAACGATTCACCTCAACGGTAAAATCAACGTGCCCAGGGGTATCAATAATGTTAAAATGATAAGGTAATGATTCTGGCAAAGGTTTGCCTTGCTCAGTTGGAAAACTCCATTCACAAGTTGTTGCAGCAGATGTAATTGTGATACCTCTTTCTTGCTCTTGTGCCATCCAGTCCATTGTTGCAGCACCATCGTGTACTTCACCAATTTTGTGTGATTTTCCTGTGTAAAATAATATACGCTCCGTTGTTGTTGTTTTACCAGCATCAATGTGAGCAGCAATTCCGATATTCCTTGTATATTTTAGATCTCTAGCCATTTCTGTTCAAATTAAAATCTAAAGTGAGAGAATGCTTTGTTAGCTTCTGCCATTTTGTGTGTATCCATTCTCTTTTTGACTGCTGCACCTTCTTCTTTAGCTGCTGCTAAAATTTCTGATGCTAGCTTTTGAGCCATTGATTTCTCATTTCTACGACGTGCATACAATAACATCCATTTAATTGCCATTGATATTTTACGATCTGGACGAATTTGCATCGGAATTTGGAATGTAGCTCCACCTACTCGTCTGCTGCGTACTTCTACGTGTGGCATAACGTTAGTTAAGGCATCTTTCCAAACTTCTAAGTTTGATTTTTCGTCGTTATTTTTTTTAGTTTCTACAATTTCCATTGCATCGTAAAATACTTTAAAGGCTGTTGATTTTTTACCATCCCACATTAAGTTATTCACAAAACGCGTTACTAACTGGTCGTTAAATTTAGGATCTGGTAAAAGAGGTCTCTTTTTTGCCGCTTTTTTTCTCATTTCTTTTTTGTTTAAGTTTTAATGTTTTAAAGTCTTAAGGTTATAATGTTCATTGAACTGCTAACTTTCGACTCGCAAACTTAAAACGAGTTTTTAGATTTACTTTTTTGCTTCTTTTGGACGTTTTGCACCATACTTAGAACGACGTTGCGTTCTTCCGGCTACACCTGAGGTATCAAGTGCACCACGAACAATGTGGTACCTAACTCCTGGTAAATCTTTTACTCTTCCGCCTCGCACTAATACTATCGAGTGCTCTTGTAGATTATGTCCTTCACCACCGATGTAAGCGTTCACTTCATTTCCATTTGTCAAACGTACACGCGCTACTTTACGCATTGCAGAGTTTGGTTTTTTTGGAGTAGTAGTGTAAACACGCGTACAAACACCACGGCGTTGTGGACAAGAATCTAAAGCAACCGATTTACTCTTCTTAGTGATTTGAGTTCTTCCTGTTCTTACTAATTGCTGAATTGTTGGCATAATTAAATACTAATTTTTTCTTTGATTTATTAATTCCCACTTTTTTAGCGGGTTGCAAATGTAGTAATTATTATTTAATAAAAAAATGGTAACGTATTATTTTTTAGAATTTTAGACAGGTGCTTGCGCATTTTAATAAATAATGTAATTTTTAGTTGTAGATATTTACCAAATTGATACTACTATTTTATTTTTTACGTTATTTTTACATTATTATGTATTGTTTCCGTCGTTTCCGTTTTTTGGTCACTTCATTTTATAATTATCGTCAATAGAACCATAAGAACTATTTAAATGTATATCGAAAATAATATATTTACATCGTGAAAAAATTAGAAAAATCGAATTCTCAAAAACCCAACCTTTTTAAATACAAATAACCCGTTGGGTGCAATTAAATGATTTGAATTTTAATATTATTTATTGGTCTGCCAAAGATAAATTTGTTCATGTATTGTATCAATGTTAAAGAGG
>JAYVGC010000040.1:0-32345 GCA_043772535.1 Flavobacterium sp.
TGTTGGCAAAGGAGCCATGACACTACCAGCACAAACAGCAGGAACCGCATTAAACGTTGGCGTTGTTGGTGTACTGTTAATAGTCACGGTCATGGTTACCGGGATAGCACACACAAATGAGGCATCTGGGAAAAAAGTGTATGTTGCAGTTGCTGTACTATTTGGCGCGGGCGACCAAGTGCCAGTAATAGCAACTGTGTTATTTGATGAAGTAGGCAAAGCAAACGCATCACCTGTGCACAAAGGACCAATTTGAGTAAAAGTAGGAATAATTAACGGCGTAGAAACTAAATTAAATTGTTTTATGTACAAACAACCACTAATACCATTTGTAATAGACATGTATATAGTTTGACCACCGGCACTTAAAAAAGTCGAAGAATTTATAATAGGATTTGAAACGCTTTGAGCTTGCTCGAGAGTTAAATGATATTTTATATCGTAATTAGTTCCAGGCAAAGTGCCTAAAACACGTAATGAATTAAGCGTTAAATCAAAACTTCCGTCGCAATCAAGTAAATCAATAGGATTTTGAGTTGAAATTGGATCATTATTTACGACAATTGTTATGTCTTTTTTTCTTACCACATTTGGTGCTGTTGCATCGCATGAAACATAGGTAGTTTGCGCTGTATAAGTCGTAGTAGTAGTTGGTGACACTGTTAACGAAGTATTTGTTGTAAGCACATTTGTTCCTTGCAACCAAGCAAATGAAACTGTTGAAGGCCCTGAAGGAGAGAACCGGTATGCCTCCTCAATTGCCGTCCAAGGACCTGTGTTTCTGTATAAAGGCGCGTAACCCAAACTACCAGAAGCATTTTGAATACCTATAATTCCTCTACCACCTTGCCATGACAAGCAAGGAACACGTCTTTTTACATATATCTCGATAATATTTGAAATTTCATAAAGTACAATTTGCGATGTTTGTAGCCCTACACTATTATTGCAACTATATTGAGGTAAGTTAGTAAAATTTGCAATAAATTTACGACAAGGATACGTACCTTCCATGCTGTAGTTTGCTGTTAAAACCGCGGGAGCAGTTGGTACAACGGCATAATTGGTGTCTTGAAAAACGCCATAAATTGCATTCAATATAGGAGATGCAGGACTTGGTATAGTTGGCATAAAAACAAAAGGACAGTCTGTAACCGAAAGAGGCAGACCAAAAACAATAACTCCATTGGTACCTACCCTAATATTTTTATAATTATTACCAAAGAAACAAAAAGTAAAAGCAGGAATTGGATTACCAGAGGCATCAACACCCGCAACGCTAAATGGAAAAGCAGCTCGAGAGTATTCATCATCTTTTGTAACATTATTAGGATAGAGTTGTGTCCATCCTGGATTCTCAAAGGGAGCCTGTGGACAAAACTTTATTTGTTCTACGGTATATTGCGTGGTCGATTTTAAATCGGTATAACCACCAATTAGCGTTCGTGATTCTGCCGCTGCACACGATGCCGTAATAGCCACAGGAGTTGAAACACCGTTAATTTCTCCTACACCATTAATAGTGGTTTGTGCGCAACCATTTAAAAAAATTGTTATTGTTGCGCTGCCCGAAAGCGTTGTAACACAACCCGATAACGCAGTATTAATGCTTTGTAATAAAAAAACCGTAGTTGCATTTATAATAGGTGTTGCAAAAATTGCTGTACCCGAAGCGTTGAGCGTAACATTGTAGGCACCTCCGTCGGCAGTACCAAGTAATACTGTGCCATATGGCGTACCAGTTATTGTTAAATTATAAGAATATCCTGGACATCCATTATTACTACCACTTATGGTTGCTGTTGCAGGTGCTGTAGGTGTTAAGGTCACACTTCTGCTTAAATTACAACTTACCGTAGTTGTTAGCGAAATATCGTCAATAGCAAAATCATTGCCTGTTGTATTTACATTTCTATCATAAAGAATAATATCCGCCGCTGTATTTGTAAGTGAATTCCACGTAATTGTAAATTGCCTCCAATTACCACAAACAGCGGTTCCAAAAGCAATAAGTGAGCCAACTGAAATGCCATTGATTGTGGCTTCTATTGCTGCAGGATTTGATGCTGACACCGATTGCACCCAAAAACTAAAGGTATAGGCTTGCCCAGCGTTTACTGGAATTTTTTGATTCCAAAGTTTGTCAGAACCCGCATTTTGATCCGATCCGTTCAAAACCATCATGTTTCCAGTTGTTGAGGTATGATCGCCGCAAGTGGATAACGCATTGTACCATGTATTTGGATTTGTGACTATACCATACGCTTTTGTGATTCCTGCAACATTGACAGGCGTTGTGTATTGATAATCAGAAATAAAACCTCTATTTCCAGCAGAAAAGTTACCATTAAAAACCAACTCTTTTGGCAAATTAGTTACAGCGGTCACTGTATATGTTGTAGTTACCGTTGGGCTAACAGTGGGTGTAGCACTATTGGGCTGTGTGAGTGTTGCATCAGGCGGAGATGCAGTCCATAAATAATTTGTAGCTCCTAAAACTGTTAACGTTCTGCTTGCGCCGATACATATAGCAGAGTCAAATGGTGTTACTAAATTTTGTGGTTGTGTTATCGAAATACCGCTTATTGTTGTGACTGCACCATTACTATCGGTAACCGTTAACGAATAAATACCATTGGTTAAACCAGAGAAGGAACCAGTTGCATTAGTTTGAGGTGTTGGACCGGTAATGGCATAGGTTATATAAGGTGCAATTCCGTTCGAGGCATAAGCAGTAATTGAACCGTTATTTGCGCCATAACAGCTGCTAGAAACGGCAGAATAAGTTGCCGTCATGGGTACAAATACCGCCACATCGTCAAGGGCAAAAGCGTTTCCTACCGTGCTGGTGTTATTGTTAAATAATTCGATAGTTACACAAGTGGCGGTTGGTATAAACGTGTACACTACTTTTTGCCAACTTGCGGGCGGTACAGGAGCAAGTGCAGCGCCTGAGACTAAATTTGATGTTGATACATTGGTAAATTTTACCCCAATATCGGCAGTTGTTGCAGTATTGGTGACATCGGTTGAGATTGATTTTATCCAATAGCTAAAATGATATGTTTTACCAATTGTAAGGTCGCACACACCGCCTGCTGTATTGCCTGCACGCCAAAATTTGGGTTGCCCCGCAGCGGTTGTTCCGTAAACAACGAGCATGTTGCCTGTTCCAGAAGTGTGATCGCCGCTTGCAATAAAATTGGAGGTGTTAACCGGTTGTGGATTATTTGTTACAGCAAAGTTGCCTCGCACGGCTGTGCCTGAAAAAGGTGCAGTTATCTGACTGTAATTGGGATCATTAGTACTGAAACCTACACCATTACCGCCAATTTCAAAATTACCATTAGTTACAAGGTCTTGTGCAGATATTATATTTAAAAATAAGATACTTAAAAGTGCAATAAAAATAAAGTTCTTCATTTTTGGTATGGTTTTTAGCGCTAAATTTACAAATAATTAACGAAAAAATAGCATAATTTGTCTTTTTTTTAAATTTATAACCTATCAAACTAAATTTCTTTTATAAATATTTATCTTTGCACTAATTAGTAAACAACTTTAATACCTAAAATGATTAATACAGAAAACTTTGAAGATGAGCAGGGCAACAATCATATCGCTACAAACGAGGAAACTCCGTTACGTACTGATGCCTTTGTTCTTTCTGATGATGAAAAAATTGAGTTAATTAAAAAAGATGTAGCCCATATTTTAGAAACTTTGGGCATCGATTTAACGGACGACAGTTTGAAAGGTACTCCAAACCGAGTTGCAAAAATGTTTGTTAAAGAGCTGTTTGGTGGATTAAATCCGTCTAAAAAACCGAGTGCATCCACTTTTGATAACAAGTACAAGTATAACGAAATGCTGGTTGAAAAAAACATTGTGGTTTATTCTACATGCGAGCATCATTTACTACCAATTTATGGTAGAGCGCATATTGCTTACATTTCAAACGGCACTGTTGTGGGGTTGTCAAAAATGAATCGCATTGTTGATTATTTTGCAAAGCGACCGCAAGTACAAGAACGCTTAACAATACAAATTGTAAGAGAATTACAAAATGTATTGAAAACTATGGATGTTGCTTGTGTTATGGATGCTAAGCACATGTGTGTAAATTCGCGCGGCATTCGTGATATTGAAAGCAGTACAGTTACAGCCGAGTTTGGTGGTCGGTTTAAAGAAGAGAAAACACGGCGAGAATTTTTGGATTATATTAAAATAGAAACTTCGTTTTAGATTTTTTGCACAACGCCAGCCATTGGTTTTATGTTTATGTTTGTATTTTGCAAGCCAAGTCCCTAGCCCTGATAGTAGTGTAAATCCTTTTTATTTTTTTTAAAATAAAAAGATTGAAACGAATAGCGGGAAATAGCTTCAAAAAAAGTAAAATAAATTAGAATAAAAAAATTATGTCATTATACGATTTAAATACGTTACATATTTATAATTCACTTTCGGGTGAAAAGGAGGTTTTTGTGCCTATTCATGCCGGAAATGTGGGTATGTATGTATGTGGCCCTACTGTTTATAGCAATGTTCATTTAGGAAATGTGCGTACTTTTATGAGTTTTGACATAATTTTTAGGTATTTATTGCACTTGGGCTACAAAACGAGGTATGTTCGCAACATTACCGATGTAGGTCATATTGTGGATGATGTGGACGATGGCGAGGATAAAATTGCCAAAAAAGCACGTTTAGAGCAATTGGAACCGATGGAAATTGTGCAACGGTATACAGTTGATTTTCATTCAATATTAGATAAATTTAATTTTTTACCACCAAGTATTGAGCCTACAGCCACGGGTCATATTATAGAGCAGATTGAAATTGTGGAGCAAATTATAGAAAAAGGTTTTGGCTATGTGGCAAACGGATCGGTATATTTTGATGTAGTCAAGTACAATACAAATCATAATTACGGGGTGCTGAGTGGTCGAAATATTGAAGACATGCTTACTAATACTCGAGATACAGAGGGGCAAAGTGACAAGCGAAATCCGCAAGATTTTGCATTATGGAAACGTGCTGAGGCCGAGCATATTATGCGTTGGACTTCGCCATGGGGCGATGGTTTTCCGGGTTGGCATTTAGAATGTACCGCAATGAGCACCAAATATTTAGGAGAACGCTTTGATTTGCATGGTGGTGGTATGGATTTAAAATTTCCGCATCACGAGTGCGAAATTGCGCAAGGCGAGGCTTGTTCAGGTCATAGCCCAGTGAATTATTGGATGCACGCCAATATGCTTACTTTAAATGGCAAAAAGATGTCGAAATCGACCGGAAATAATATTTTGCCTGGCGAAATTTTTACTGGAACTAGTTCTTTTTTAAGCAAAGGATTTTCGGCTAATGTAGCCCGATTTTTTATGCTACAGGCTCATTACCGCAGTGTTTTAGATTTTTCTGACGATGCTATTTTAGCAGCTGAAAAAGGATTTAATAGGCTAATGGAAGGATACAATTTGTTACCAAACATTACCGTAAGCGCCACGTCAAGTTTAGCAATTGAAGCCTGGAAAAATAAATGTTATGCAGCAATGAACGATGATTTTAATACGCCTATTTTAATTGCAAATTTATTTGAAGGAATTCGTTTTATTAATGTAGTAAATGATAAACGAGAAACCCTAGCTGCGGTTGATTTTGAACTTTTGAAAACCACCTTAAATTACTTCTTGTTTGATATTTTGGGTATTAAAAACGAAATAGAAACGAACGATTCGAGCGATAAGCTTTCGGGAGTACTTGAAATGTTAATTGAAATGCGAACTACTGCACGAGCCAATAAAAACTGGATGTTATCGGATGAAATTCGTGACAAATTACTAGCTTTAGGAATACAATTAAAAGACGGAAAAGACGCTACTACTTTTTCGGTATAAAATTTTGAATAAATGTGAAAAGTACAAACATTTTTATAGTGCCGCTGCTATTTTTAATACGATTTTATAAGGCAGGAATATCACCTTTTTTTCCGTCAGTATGCAGGTATACACCTACTTGCTCTAGTTATTATATCGAGGCATTGCAACAACATGGCTTTTTTAAAGGTAACTACTTGGGCATAAAACGCATTTTGAGTTGCCATCCGTGGGGCAAATCAGGTGTTGATGAAGTTCCTAAACGTTGATCGTTTTTTTAGGATAATTATTTACTATAAAATTGTGCTACTATTTTAAAATATGACCTTGAATATTTGCCATCGCATGCCTTTATATTTGAATAAAATAACAAAACAATAACAACTTTTATACATTAACTTTTTATATTTGCCGTAATTAAAAAAAACACTTATGATTTTGAACATTCCGGAAGGGTTTCACCTAGGTCCTTTAAACATACGATTTTATAGTTTGATGTTTGTAGTTGCTTTTGGTTTAGGATGGTACGTAATGAAAGCGATTTATGAGCGTGAACAAATTTCGCTTGATAAATTAGACACTTTATTTGTTTGGACTGTTTTTGCTACGTTAATTGGTGCCCGATTAGGTCAAGTATTTTTTTATGACTGGGAATATTTTAGAAACAATCTTATAGAAATATTATTACCCATCAAGATGGAGCCTGAATTTCATTTTACAGGTTTTGCAGGTTTGGCAAGTCATGGCGCAGCAATAGGAATTATAATAACAATGTATTTTTACTGTAAAAACGTTGTGCACAAGCCTATTTTATGGATTTTAGATCGCATTGTGCTTCCGGTTGCGAGCGGAGCCATTTTTGTACGAATAGGTAATTTTTTTAATTCAGAAATTGTTGGTAAAGAAACCGACAGTATTTTTGGAATGCGATTTATTCGTGATTATTTTTCGCCACAAGATATCGTAACACAAACAAAAATTGAAGATGTTGACTTGGCCTACAAAGCACTTACTAATAATGCAAATTTTGCAAGTTTATTGGCTCAAGTTCCGATGAAACATCCAGCACAGCTCTACGAATCATTTTGCTATATTTTTGTTTTTGCATTACTTTTTGTTATGTATTGGAAAACAGACGCAAGAAAAAAATCTGGTTTGCTTTTTGGGACATTTTTAGTTTCTTTATGGACCGTTCGTTTTTTTGTAGAATATATTAAAGAAAGTCAAGGCGGTTTTGGCGACGGAACTCCTTTAGCAACCGGACAATGGTTGAGTATTCCTTTTATAATAATTGGTTTATATTATATTTGTAGACCAAAAAAACTACTAGTGTAGCGAAATAGCAGCAGTTTACGTAGGTTATTTGTGCCAAATTCTCCAACCTTTTTCTGCTTGCAGCACCAGCATTTCATAACCATTTTTTATAATTGCCCCATGTAGTTTTGCTTTTTGCAAAAATAAAGTTTCCTCAGGATTATAAATAAGGTCAAAAGCAAGGTGTTTTTCGGTAAAAAAATTATAGGGTAGGTCTGGACAAGAATTTATGTTCGGACTTGTGCCTAGTGGTGTACAGTTAATAACAATATGAAAATTGTCCAAAATAGTTTCATTTACTTTACTGTACTCAATTGTGTTTTCGTTTGCTATTCGAGATACAAAGGTGTAATAAATGCCAAGTTCGTGCAATGCAAATGCTACTGCTTTTGCAGCACCACCAGTTCCTAAAACCAATGCTTTTTTATGATGCGGTTGCAATAGTGGCTTAATTGATTTTTTGAACCCGTAATAATCAGAATTGTATCCTTTTAATTTGCCTGATTTAGTAAATTTTATAACGTTTACAGCACCTATTTGGGTTGCTTTATTAGATAATGCATCTAAATATGGAATAACAGTTTGTTTAAACGGAATTGTTACATTGAGTCCTTTTAGATTTGGATGTAAATTCACAATGCTTTGAAATTCTTCAATTGACTGCAAATCGAAATTTTGATAGGTACAATTTGAAAATAAATCATCTGAAAACTTTTTAAAAAAATATTTTCTTGAAAACGAATATTCGATATTCTTTCCGACCAAACCAAATTGCTTATGACCCTTTTTTTCCAAAATTATATAAAAAATTTTGTTATAAATTGTTTGTAATTTCGACTTTTCGCAACTTTAGGAAACATACTTTCAAAAGCAATAAGTCCTTCTTTTTCTATTTTTAATGCATTAAAAAGATGGTAATTCGCTTTAATGTTTTCTTTAAGTGTATAGTAGATACCCGCTAATCTATATTCGATTTCGTGCGATTCTGGATAAAACTCTAACGCTTGCAATAAGGTTAAAACTGCGCTATTATATTCTTTTAAAAACAGCACTGCATCAGACCAATACAGCCAAGTATCAAGGTTACTATCTCCAAACTCAACTGCTTTTCTATAACCAAATTCTGCTTCTTCAAAATTACTTGTGGCACGGTTAATAGTAGCAAATCGTTTCCAATAGGATTTGTTTTCTTTATCAATTTCAAGTGCCTTATTTACATAAAACAATGCTTTTTCATAATTCTTTTGTCGTACATAAAAATCAGTTATAGCAATCCAACCTTTATCCAAAAGAGGGTCTTCGTGTACTGTTTGGTTAAAATATTTTAGAGCTTCTTCTCTATTTCCTAATTTTTCGTAACATTTACCTAATCGGAGCAGCGCATACGATGTAGGATCGTCTAGTTCAATGGTACGTAAGTAGTTTTCGATGGCTAGTTCGTATCTTTTTAAACGTTCTAGTGCCTTACCATTTTCCATGAAAGCACCAATAAATTCGTCATCAATATATGTGGAAAACTCAAAACAACGAACAGCTTCGGTGTAATTTTTAAGGATATAGTTCAATCGTCCCACCTGATGCCAAGCAATTTCGCTGTACGGATTTGAATCGATGTATTTTAATAAATAGTCAATTGCTTGCTGATTTTGATCTAAAAATTCATGACAATATACCACATTATACAACGCTGATTGATCTTCCAAATCTTCTTCTAAACAACGAATAAAATTTTCTTTAGCCAATTCTAAACTGTCCATAAAAAGATACTCCATCCCGATTAAATTATAAACATCAGCAAAGTCATCGGTAAATTCGAGTGCCTTTTTTAAAAATTCAACCGCTTTTTCATGATTTTCACGTTTTGAATAGATGGCTGCTTTTTGAATGTAAACTTCCTCATTGGTTGGTTCAATTAAAAATAGTTCGTTTAGTAATTTATCAGCCTGATCCAATTTTTCTTCATACACAAGCATTTCAACATGAACTAATTTTAGCCCCGTTGATTTTGGATGTTGGTCAAGGCCCAATTTTAAAGCTTTTTTAGCTAAATTGGGTTTGCCTAAATCAAGATAATGCAATATTATTTCTTCAAATTCTTCGCTATCGAAAAATAAAACTTTGTTGGTTTTCAACATCGATTCAAATTTTGATAAGGACAATTGATAATCATCGTCGAAATCTTCTTCGCTTAAATGCATAATTTTGATTTTGTAAAATGTACCATAAAGGTACACTAAGTTTTAGTCGTGTTTACTATTTAAATATTTCTTTTGAACAATTTAATTAACAATTGGTGGTCAATCAATAGTTATATCACAACTTTGTCCTTACTAAAAATTTTTAAACAATGTTTTAATTCGTTTTTTAATGCTCATTGGTACTGTTTTATATTCGTGACTGTCGGCAATTTGCCCTGCTTCAATACCAATACCGTGCAAGACTTGTATAATAATTGCACATCCTTTTTTTATTTCGGATTCAGAAATAGTCAGCGGGGGAGTAATTCGCACGGCACACGGTTCAAAAAGTAACCAAAATAAAATAAGACCTTTGTCTTGACACTCGAGCACTACCTTATTTGTAATTTCTGGCGAAGGCATCATCAGAGCCAGCATCAACCCTATTCCTCTAATTTCATGTATCAAAGGGTGTACCAAAAGTGAACGAAATAGTTTTTCTTTTTGTAGGGTTTGCTCAATTAAGTTCGTTTCCGTTATTTCTTTTAATGTTGCTAAGCAGGCAGCTGCAATTACAGGATGCCCACCAAATGTAGTAATATGCCCTAATTTTGGATTGTGCGATAGCAAATCAATATATTCTTGTTTTGCCACAAAAGCCCCAACTGGCATACCACCTCCCATACCTTTTCCGATAATTATGATATCCGGAACAACATTATAATTTTCAAAACCAAATAGTTTTCCGGTTCGCCCAAATCCGGGTTGAATCTCGTCGATTATTAACAATGCACCCACCTCGTCGCATCGTTTTTTAATTTTCGTTAAAAAACCGTTTTGGGGCTGAATAAACCCTGCACCTCCTTGAATACTTTCTAGAATTATGCCAGCTGTTTTGTGGGTAATTTTATGAATATCAGCATCATTATTAAAAGTAATAAAATCAACATCGGGTATTAATGGCCTAAAAATTTGTTTACGCTCTTCAAAGCCCATAACGCTTAACGAACCCATTGTATTGCCATGGTAGGCATTGTGACAAGAAATTAACTGGCTTCGCCCTGTTACGCGTCGTGCTAATTTTAATGCTCCTTCGCACGCTTCAGTACCCGAATTTACCAAATAAATTTTGTTTAACTCGGGCGGCAATAATGACGACAATAATTTGCAGTAAGCCACTGCTGCTGCTTGAACATATTCGCCGTAAACCATTACATGTGAATATAAATTAAGTTGCTTGTTAATTGCTTTATTTACTTTGGGATGTTGATGACCCAAACTACAAGCAGAAACTCCGGCAACAAAGTCTAAATATTTTTTTTTATTTTTATCATATATATAACAGCCCTTTGCGAATGAAACTTCCATTGCTAAAGGATAGGGCGAGGTTTGCGCCTGATATTTTAAAAAATCTTCTTTCATTAAATTAGGTCAATAAAAAACGTTTAGAATTACATAATTGCAAAGCTACTCAATTTTGTCAACAGCAACTCTAACTTTATACATAGCAGGCAGATACTTTTTACATTCTTGAACTCCATCGGCATTTTTATCGGCAATAAATTGATTATCGTATTCGCAGTTTTAAAAAATATTAAATTCACTGTTTTTAAAATCCTATACAATCCATTTATCGTAAATCATTGCACTGTTTGCTATATATCCTGTTGCGCCGCCATCGCCTGCCAATGCACTCTGCGCCCATTTATTTGCGAGCTGTGCCTCAGTGTAGAATCATTATTTCCACCAAAAATAACTTTTACAAAATTGTTGGGACAATCTGATGTTTGGGTGCTATCTTTTTCATTTCTATTGTCTAATATGGCTACTATTGTAAGATATAGATGTGCTTCGTACAAAATTGGAAATACATTTGTAATTTTTTTATCTAAATTAGCATTATAAAAAAAACAATTGTGCACAATATCTTTGCGATTTTCATTTGAAAATAATGCTAGATTTTTAGCCTCCACATCATAAATATCTGTGCTAGTTTTTGCAATTAGAGATTCTTTCGTGGCATTAATTCCTGCAGAATAGTTGGGTTTAAAAAGGGTAGCTTTCGCGATTTCTTTTGCAAAAATTACTGTTATATGTAATAAAATGATACTAGTACTTATTGCTATTTTTTTCATATGATGTTCTTATAATGTATAAGGATAAAAAAATAAAAAACATAAATCCTACTTTTTTTTCTTTTGTGATTTTGGCTTATCGTATTCTAGTGTTTCTTTTCTAATTTTCATTGGAACGTCACTTTTATTATCGGCTAACATTTTTTTCGCTAATATAATTCGATCGTATTCTAACTCTTCTGGTGGATATATATCGGCTTTGTTGCGGATACGCTCGTCGCCACGCCAAGTAAACCCTCGAAGTTTACGTGCATTTTCTGGTAAATCTTTTTGTGGATAAATATCACCATCTACTTGATTAAAAAAGGTAATAGTATCTATTTTATTTTTATCTAAAATCATATTTATTTTACTACTTACATTTTTATTTATGCCAATTAATTCGTTTTGATCATTGCGCATATAATAGATTACTTCGGTATTTTTAACTACATCAATATTATCTAATTTATTATCTTTAAACTTGCCATATAAATTTAGTCCTTTTACTTGATTAAATCCTTCACCAATGGTATCTTTTGAAATTAAAAAAGTATTATTTAAAACCTTCAACGAGTCGAGTTTTTCGGTTTTATCATTACCAATTAAATGCATCACATCGCCCGTCATTTGATTGCCAAAATTCCATAAAATTGGTTTTCCAATTAATTTTGTTAAATTAGTTTTCTGACTCGAATGAATTGAATCACATTTACCGCTCATGTCTTTTTTAAAAAAACGTACGTTATTAAAACCACGAACAATGCGCTCACCAAGTTGACCAGTTACAACAATTCTTTTGCCATGAATAAACATTGAATCTTTTTCGACTAAATACCGAATAGAAGCTTTTTTTGTAACAAAAAGAGAATCCTTATTTTTATAGATTTCGCCATAGTGCCCCCGAATTATTGCTTTGTTAATTGAGTCGGTTATTTTTACATTATTAGTTCCTGATGCAAATTCTTTTTTTCGGTCATAATACAAACTGTCGCCTTCAATCAATCGATTTTTATATTTTATATACGACTTGTTTAAAAAATGCCCCACATTTTTTTTAGTGTTGTAAAACCCTTTTTCGGTATAAATAAAATTTTCTTTGCCTACAATGGTTGATGGCCCAAATAAATAGGAATGTCCTGAGTTGGTATAATAATCTAAATGATTTGATTTAATAGTATATTCAGGATTTGTTAAAACGACAGCTGTTAAAAACTGGTATTTTTTTTGAAGCATAAAATACCTTCCTGACTTGCTTTTTAAAGTGTTTTCTTTATTTAAAATAGTGCCATACGAACGATAATAGGCTTCTTGTTTTACCCGATCAAAATTTATCGTATCGGTTACTAATGATGACTCCGGCGAGCGCATCGAAACATCGCCTGTAGCATAGGCCTGCTTAATATTACCATTGTACTCAGCATATTTACTATTTAAAAATAAGGTGTCACCCTGAACCATTTGTACGTTTCCGAATGCTTTTATATAATTTTCTTTCTGAAAATAATATGCTTTATTACAGGTCATTATTATGCCGTCGTGATTTATCCGAACATTACCAGTAAGCAAAACTGCATCAGGTATTTCAAACTGATTGATGTCAGAAAAATCAGCATGATCGATAATAATTTTATTTGTTTTTTGCGCCCAAACTATACTTAAATTGACAACAAAAAAAAGTATAAATAAGAAATGATTTTTCAAGTAATTTATTTTTTAGCAAATTTAATAAAATTGAATTGAAAAAATGATAATTAAGATTTAATTATAGATACGATTTGTTGAACAAACAATTTTAACGCTCTTCAAAATTATTTAATCCACATTCAAATTCAAATTATATCAAAATTATACTTTAAATATTACATACGGTGATATAGGTAAATAAAAAATAGAAAATAACCTTAGTCTATAAGTTGCATAAAGTCACTAAATTTTGTTTAATTCTGTTTTTTACGTAAAAGCCAAGCGCACTTGCTTTCGTTTCCGTTACAATCCGTTGTACTTTTTATAACGAAAATATCTTTTACAAAGAATTTTTCTGCCTCAAAAAAAGTGTAACAAGAAGCAATATCTGCCATTGCGGAAAGGCAATCAAATGGAAAACGCCCAAAATAATCTAAGCTATAAATGTTATTCATTATAGAATTTCGCGATTTAAACTACATTTTGGTACACAAATTGAAATTTGTTTTTTAACAGTAGCATTCGTAGCATTAGAAATACGTTTATTAATTATGAGTGTAACAGTCGCGTTACCCACATAGGTTCGGTATTTATGCGATATAGTAGGTTTACTTTGGTTCAAATTGGCGGTATGCAATTGGTTTACAATAGGTTTGGCACAATTATTGATTATAGTGGTAAGGTAAAATAGTACGGATGTCTATCGATTGTAAATTCTTATAGCGGAACAGCTATCTATATTACACCTGATTTTTCTGGTACGTATTTCGAAAATCAAAATTTCAATGATAATGAGTGCTATTATTACCAATGAACAGTTAAAAAAGTAAGGTCAAAAATAGATATAAGCAGGTTTGTACAATGTAGCACTGCAAAAAGCGGCCTTAGATAGCATAAAGATATGGTTTGGTTAATTTTGTTAAGAATCTCGTTTAGCAGTAGTGCTAAATGAGATTTTTTGTTTACAGTAATTTTGTTAATTCAAAAGTTAAATTTTCTCTAGAATACTGTTCTAATGCCACAGGCACAACTTTTAAATTTTGTGTTAAATATAAATTATAACAGGTTAATATTTTTAATTTTAAAAGTTGCTTTTGACTGTATTCGAAAAAAAATCCAGTATTGGTTTTATTAATAATTTCGGCAAAATCAGCGTCTTTAGGTCCAAGAGCAATTATCGGTCGCTCAGTAATAATATATTCAAATAATTTTCCGGGAATAATGCTTTTAGTTTCTTCTGAATCGATTTCAATCAGTAATAAAATTTGAGATTTACGTTGGTGGATAAGCGCTTCATGATGCGAAAGATATCCTAAATTCAATATATTTTCGTTTAAATTAAATGCGGCAATAGTTTGCAAAATTGTTTCGCTAACTGCGCCAATTAATTTAATTTGCAAGTTATTTTTAAAACCTTCAATTTCTAAGCACAATTCTTCGAACGACTCCCAAAGAATTTTCGGATTTCTTTTTGATAAAAACGAACCAATATGTGCTACGCTAAATTTAGAATCTAAATCTTGCCTTTCAATTTGTTCAATATCAAATCCATTAGTAATTACTGTTATCGGTTTGTTAGTAATTTCTTGAAATTCTTTTTTCGTAGTTTTACTAGTCACTATAATAGCATCGGCAGCATTTAAGACTAAATATTCTAATTTTTTATGTCTTTTCTGGGCATAGTCAGACAACTTTAATTCTTTATGGTAACCAATAGTAGTCCACGGATCACGAAAATCGGCAATCCATTTTAAATGTAGTTCGCGCTGCAACTTTAATCCAATTATATGCAAACTATGCGGTGGCCCTGAAGTAACTATGGTTTGAATTTGATTGTTGTGCAGGTACTTTTTTAAATATTTTACAGACGGATAAATCCACAAAAAACGAGCGTCAGGAATAAAAATATTACCCCGAATCCAGAGTAAAAATTGTACTAGTAAAGATTGTTTTTTTTTGTTGGGAATAATACCAGAGCTTATATTTTTAATTTTGTTTTTATAAAATAAAGATGCTATTTGATAGGGTTCAAAAATT
Organism: Flavobacterium sp.; assembly: GCA_043772535.1. Classification (GTDB taxonomy): domain Bacteria; phylum Bacteroidota; class Bacteroidia; order Flavobacteriales; family Flavobacteriaceae; genus Flavobacterium. Next base: position 15,205 of record JAYVGC010000040.1, read on the forward strand.
TTCTTTTTTAAAATAATTGTATCCTTTGGTAATTGGTTTAACAAACCTTTGTCAATAATAGGATACGTGGGATTTTCAGGAATATATACAATAGGCTGAACGCCAAAACTCGGCAAATATTTAACAAATTTTAACCATCGTTGTACTCCAGGACCTCCGGCAGGAGGCCAATAATAAGTTATTATTAAGAGCTTTTTATGTAGCATTTAAAAACTTTTTTCTTTGAAAATAAATACCAAAACAGAGGAGAAAAATCAAAACTACAAAACTTATTAATGATATTATACTACCTGTTTTTACTATCTGTGGCTCAAATTTAAATTCAATTTTATGGTTTCCTGCAGGAATTTGTATCGCTCTAAATGTGTAGTCCACTTTAATATGTGGTGTTAATTTGTCATCAATATAAGCGTTCCAACCATTTTTATAATAAATTTCTGAAAAAACTGCCAATCCATCATGTTTATTTGAAGATTGATATACTAAATTATTTGATTTTGCTTGCCGCAATATAATGGTTGAAGAAGCGTCTTTTTGAAAATACAAATCTTTATTTATGATTTCATTTAGTTTGGCTGCCTCGTTATTTTTAACACAAATCGCACTATTTTTGGAATCTAAACCTTTCAAGGCTTTCATTTCATCATCGGCAGTATTTACAGTACGTAATTCTCGAACAAACCACGCATTTCCGTTAATACTTGGGTTAGTCATAACCGTATCTTTTCCCTCTTCAGATTTAGTAATGATGTACTTAACATTTAATAAATTAAGCATTTCAAGATTATTAGTAGCAATTTGATAATCAAATAACTCTTGCATTTTTCTCGGTTTTACAGCACTATAGCCTCCAATCGATTTATGAAAATACGACGAGCGCGAATTCATTAAATCACCTTCAACTTCAAAAACTCTAAAGTTGCTTTTATCTCTCAAAATAGCATCATCAACGGGCGTTGCCTGATACGGTACGTCAACTTCCGTAGCCGAAACAAAGTCTTTGGAACTGACATAATTTTTGGCTACAAAAAACAAATCGGCAACCATAAAAAATCCGATTAAAATGGTAGTAGTTGTTTTGGAAAGTTTATTTTTTGTAAACAGCCATAACGAACTTGATGCAATTAAGATAAAAAAACCAGAACGAAGTAAATCAGCGCTATACAAGCTTTTTCTGTCAGCTTTTAGAGCGTTCATAAATTCAAGTCCATAATTTTTTATGTAAACCGCATCATTTACGCCAGAAAAATCAAACAAACCTCGGCATACAAATAACAAAATTAAAAAACCAAAGCATGTAGCTGCAGCCTTTTTTAAACTATTTAATTGTTCGGTTTTATCAGCCTCAAAAAACGATTGAAATCCTAGAATAGCGATTACAGGGATACATAATTCTAAAATAACTTGAATAGACGATACAGCACGAAATTTATCGTACATTGGAACAAAATCGATAAAAAAATCGGTTAAAAATGCTAAATTTTTTCCCCACGAAAGTAGTAATGATAAAATTGCTCCAGCTAAAAACACGTATTTTATTTTACGTTTTTCAACAAACAGCCCGACCATAAAAAGAAAAAAAACAATTGATCCTATGTATGCAGGTGCTGAAACCCCAGGCTGATCGCCCCAATAAGTGGGCATTCCTTCGTTTGCATATTGAATGGCTTGGTCATCTGACATGTACTCTGAATCTGAAACTTGTTGCGTTTTTAAATACGCAACAATTTCAGAATCTTTCGATAATGCTTCGCTATTGGAGCCTCCAAAAAGTCTTGGGGCAATAAGGTTTAAACTTTCTGCAATTCCATAACTATATTGCGTTATGTACTCTCGATCTAAAGTTGACGAACCTTCTTTTTTTGTGCCATCAGCATTTAATTTTAAGTCGCTCTTGCCTCGAGTACTAAATGCAGCATACTCTTTTGTAGCCAAAATTGATGTAGCATTGACCCCTAACGCTAATAATAATGCTACTAAAAAAGTACCAATGGTTTTTAAAAAAGCATAGTAGTCCTTACTTTTGATAAATTTATAAGAAAAATATACCGCTAAAAACAACAGTAAAAACAACAAATAATAGGTCATTTGAGGATGATTGGCATTGAGCTCTAACGCCAAGGCAAATGAGGTTAATAAGCCTCCACCAACATATTTTTTTTGAAAAACGAGCAATGCACCGGCAATAATAAGCGGCATGTATGCAATTGCGTGCGCTTTTGCATTATGCCCTACTCCTAATATAATGATTAGATAAGTGGAAAATCCAAAGGCTAATGCTCCAAAAAATGCTTTCAATGGATCAATTTTTAAAATCAACAAAAGCACATAAAATCCTACAAAATATAAAAATAAATAGTCCGCCGGACGTGGCAAAAAACGAAGCGTTTCATCGATTGCTTTTATAAAATTATTTGGATATTTGGCTCCAAGTTGGTATGTAGGCATACCTCCAAAAGCAGAATTTGTCCAGTATGGCTCTGAATTTTCATTCAGTCTAAAATCATTTTGCTCTTTTGCCATAGCAGTATATTGTATAATATCGCTTTGATAAATTTTTTTTCCTTGCAACACTGGATAAAAATAAATAAGGGCAATTAGTATAAATCCTATAAAAGCCAATAAATGTGGGTATAGTTTTTGAATTTGTTTCATGTAATAAAGTTACTTTATTTTTGATTGTTTCAATTTTATTTTGTTTTTTTTACTGTTAGTCTATTTCTTCAAAATCTACATATTCACCTATTTTATTGGATTTTTGTGCTTGATTTGTGTTTTTAACATCTTGAGATGAATTTGTCTGCTGCCGTTTTTGCTGTTCCTTAAACTGTTCGGTCGCTTTTTCAACTACCTTTTTAGCAATCGAAGGTAAAAAAAGTCGCGCAAAAAACTTAACAATGTAATATAGTACAACTAATGTTAAGAGTGATTCAATCAATTGAGGAAAGCCAGCAGTTTGCATAAACTAAAATTTTGTCAAAAATACTAAAATTTAACAACCAAAAATAGTATAAACTTCTTAAATAAATAATAAATAAACTACTTTTGGGTTATCTAATTATAATCATAACAAAGCAATTGTGAAATCGGGATTAACTAAGGAATTTTAGTATAACAATTTAATAAATGCCGTAACCAATCCAAAATAATACAAATAGCACTTAATATATGAAATCTACTGTTGTAATAATTTTTTTAGTCCTGTTTAATTTTCAAAATAATTTTGCGCAATACACCGACGTTGTTAATAGCAACCGACCTGGTGAATCAATGTCAGCCTATTCAGTGGGTAAAAAAATTATTCAGTTGGAATCAGGAATTAATTATGTTTCGAGCAAACACAAATTACTTGATTATGAAGCAAAAGGAATGAATTTTGATGTAACCGCACGATACGGTTTTTTTGTAGAAGAGCTCGAACTTGTGGGAGGACTTAACTTTCAATCAGACAAGTATGTTGATAATTTTAATTATACTAACCCAATTAATGAACAGCGGAACGGTATAAAATCATTATCGATTGGCTTAAAATATTTAGTTTATGATCCATTCAAAAACTATAAAGAAAAGGTAAATTTTTATAGTTGGAAAGCCAATCATAAATTTAAATGGCATCAATTAATTCCAGCAGTATCGTTATTTGCTGGCACTAATTTAAATTTTAAATCGAACAAATTTATTTCAGAAAATGAAAAAATTAGTATCATAAGCCCGAAAATAATGTTGATTACACAAAATATTTTTAACAAAGGATACGTGTTTGTTACCAATATTTTTTATGATAAAATAACAAACGACCATAAAACTATTGGCTACGTGGTCACTTTGACCAAAGGATTTAATGATCATTGGACTGGTTTTGTAGAAAATAAAGGTGTTACAGGTGATTTTTATGCGGATGCTATCGCCACGGTTGGAGCTGCTTATTTAATTAACAAAAACATGCAATTGGATGTATCAATTAGCAAGAATTTTAAAAGTACACCCGATATTGTATACGGTGGTATTGGTATTTCGTGGCGAAGTGATAAAAATTATAAAGAAGTAAAAATAGCTACATCAAAAGAAGGTAAAAAAAGAAGCAGAGATAATAATAAAGAAGAAAAAAAATCGACTACTAAAAAACGTGTTGATGCAATAGATTTAGAAAAAACAAAATAATGATCACTATAATTGAAGCCCTAACAAAAAAGCAAAAAGCCGATTTCGTAAAATTCCCTTTTTTACTTTATAAAGATCATCCGTTTTGGGTACCTCCTTTAATTCAAGATGAAATTGATTCGTTTGATGCTACTAAAAATCCTGCTTTTGAAAATGCAGATGCCTACTTATATTTAGCTTATAAAAATAATACAGTAGTTGGTCGCATAGCAGCAATTATTAATTGGGATGAAGTAAAAATTCAAAAAAAATTAAAAGTGCGCTTCGGTTGGTACGATGTTGTTGACGATATCAATGTAACCGCAAAGTTACTAGAAAAAGTAATAGTATTAGGTATTAAAAACAACTTAAACCATATTGAAGGACCGATGGGTTTTTCAAACCTAGACAAAGTAGGTGTAATTACTGAAGGCTTTGCTGCAATTGGATCAATGATTACGTGGTATAATTATCCGTATTATTCCAGTCATTTAGAACAACTTGGATATAGTAAAGAAAAAGAATATTTAGAAAATAAATTTCCTTTTGAAAACGTAAAATTAGAATTTTTTGAAAAAGCGCAAGAAATAATAAAAAAACGATACCATGTGTCAGCACTTAATTTCACAAAAACTAGCGATTTGATGCCTTACGTTGATCAAATGTTTGATCTGTTTAATAAATCATATGCCAATTTGTCTTCTTTTGTGGCCATTACAGCTTCGCAAAAAAGTTATTTCAAAAAAAAATACATTTCTTTCATAAATCCTGAATATATCAAATTTGTAGTTGATAACAACCAGCAATTAATTGCGTTTAGTATAGTAATGCCCTCTTTTTCAGAAGCACTACAAAAAGCAAAAGGCAGGTTGTTTCCTTTTGGATGGTATCATTTATTACAAGCGCGAAATAAGGCTAAAACAGTATTGTTTTATTTAATTGGTGTGCATCCCGACTATCAAAATAAAGGTGTTCATGCCATTTTATTTAAAGAAAACCATAAAACATTTACAGATAAAGGCATTTTAAATTGCATTAGAACTCCTGAATTAGCTGATAACAACGCCATTCATTTGCTATGGAAAAATTTTAAACCCGAAGTTTTTCGGAGACGATGCACTTACAAAAAAATAATTTAAAATAGCTAGCGCAAAAAAATCCGTTTGAAAATTCAAACGGATTTTTTTTACAGTAGTTTAGCGCTCATCGCTAACATCAACAGTGCGCTCTGCGGCATATTTTGCATACGTTTTATCTAACAGTTTTCCTCGTACAGCTTCAAAAGCACTTAAAGTTTCTTCAATATCTGCCAAACTATGAGCTGCGGTAGGAATTAGTCGTAATAAAATAATTCCTTTTGGAATGACCGGATAAACAACAATTGATAAAAATATACTATAATTTTCTCGTAAATCATTTACAAGCATCATCGCTTCAGGAATACTACCTTCAAGATAAACAGGTGTAACACAAGTGTTGGTATCACCAATATTAAACCCACGCGCTTTTAAACCACTTTGAAGTGCATTTACATTTACCCACAATTTATCTTTTAATTCGGGCATTGTTCTCAACATATCAAGTCGTTTTAATGCACCAATGGTTTGAATCATTGGTAATGACTTAGCAAACATTTGAGACCGTAAATTATATTTTAAAAAATCGATTATATCTTTATCAGCAGCAATAAAGGCACCAATACTGGCCATTGACTTTGCAAATGTCGAAAAATATACATCTATACCGTCTTGACAATTTTGCTCCTCTCCTGCTCCTGCGCCAGTTTTGCCTAGTGTTCCAAAGCCGTGTGCATCATCAACAAGTAACCTAAAATTATATTTTTGCTTTAAAGCTACAACCTCTTTGATCTTTCCTTGTTGACCTCGCATACCAAAAACACCTTCGGTTATAAATAGTATTCCGCCACCTGTTTCACTAGCTATTTTAGTGGCACGTTGCAAATTTTTTTCCATACTTTCAAGGTCGTTATGACGGTATGTAAAACGTTTTCCCATGTGCAACCTAACGCCATCTATAATGCAAGCATGTGCGTCTACATCATAAACAATTACGTCATTTTTTGACACTAATGCATCAATTGTTGACATAATTCCTTGGTATCCAAAATTTAATAAATAAGCAGCTTCTTTCATTACAAAAGTTGCTAACTCCTGTTCAAGCTGCTCATGATAATTAGTCTGTCCGCTCATCATCCTTGCACCCATTGGGTAAGCTGCGCCATATTGGGCAGCAACCTCAGCATCTACTTTTCTAATTTCAGGATGGTTGGCTAGTCCTAAATAATCATTCAAACTCCAATTTAAAATTTCTTTACCGTGAAATTTCATTCGAGGTCCTAGTTCGCCCTCTAATTTAGGAAAAACGTAATATCCTTCAGCTTGCGATGCCCATTTTCCTAATGGACCTTTATTATTTTGTATTCTTTCAAATAAATCTTTAACCATCTTATTTGTATCTTTTTAATAAAGTGCAAAATTAGTAATTATTATTTTTATAATGTACTTTAATTTTAATTAAAACTAAAAACCTACATGTTGTAAGCAAGCAGGTTTTTATTCGGTTTTGCACACATCAATATTTTAAATTAATTGCTGTTTATAGTGCTGGCAAATTATCTCGTAAACAATAATTCTCGATATTTAGTTAAGGTCCAAACTTCATCATCTACCAATAATTCTAGCTTGTCGCAATGTTCTCTTATGCTTTCAAAATAAGGTTTTACTTCGTCACAATACAACTCGGCCATTGTTTGCGCATTGTTTACTATATTAGCCTTTTTTCGGGCATCGGTCATTTTTTCAACCTTTATATTTATAGCTTCTATATGTTCCGAAATTTCTCGAATTAGAACAATTTGTTCTTTTCCTATTTTTTCAAATTCTACTCCAAATATTTCTTTTAATCCGCGAACGTTTTCTATTAACGTATTTTGATATCGAATTGCTGTTGGGATTACATGGTTACGGGCAATATCGCCCAATATGCGACCTTCAATTTGAATTTTCTTTGTGTATTCCTCCAATTCAATTTCGTATCGTGCTTCTACTTCTACATGATTCATCACATTTAAACCGCTAAATAATGCAAATGCTTTATCAGATATTTTTGCTTTTAGGGCTAAAGGCGTAGTTTTATGGTTACTTAGTCCTCGTTTTGCTGCTTCTATTTCCCATGCTTCACTATAACCGTCACCTTCAAAAAGAATATTTTTTGTAGTTTTGATGTATTCACGCAGTACATTAAAAATAGCTTCGTCTTTTTTTAAGCCTTTGGTGTCAATTAAGGTATCTACCTCTTTTTTAAAATCTTGTAATTGCTTTGCTACTATTGAATTTAATGTTGTCATTGCATTTGCGCAATTTGCAGACGATCCAACCGCACGAAATTCAAATTTATTGCCCGTAAAAGCAAAGGGTGATGTTCTATTTCGATCGGTATTATCCAATAAAACATCTGGAATTTTACCTACAACATTTAATTTTAAATCAGTTTTTTCTTCAGGCGATAATTTTCCCGTCGAGACACCCTCAAGGTCATGTAAAACCTTAGTCAATTGCTGTCCGATAAAAACAGAAATAATAGCAGGAGGTGCTTCATTGGCCCCTAAGCGGTGATCGTTACTGGCTGTTGCTATGGCTGCTCGCAGTAATTCTTCGTAGGTATCTACCGCTTTTATGGTGTTTATAAAAAACGATAAAAATTGTAAATTACTCATGGGCGTTTTACCCGGACTTAATAAATTTATTCCAGTATCGGTTGCTAAGGACCAGTTGTTGTGCTTTCCTGATCCGTTTACTCCTTTAAAAGGTTTTTCATGAAATAACACTTTAAAATCATGACGTTCACCTACTTTTGACATTACATCCATTAACAACGAATTATGGTCGACCGCCAAATTGGTTTCTTCAAAAATTGGAGCCAATTCAAATTGATTTGGAGCTACTTCATTATGACGAGTTTTGACCGGAATTCCTAACAGCATACATTCTTCTTCTAATTCTCGCATGTAGTTTAGGGCACGAGATGGTATGGAACCGAAATAATGATCGTCTAACTGTTGTCCTTTAGCAGAGGTGTGCCCAAGTAAAGTGCGGCCAGTCATCATTAAATCGGGACGCGAATTTGCAAGTGAAGCATCAACTAAAAAATATTCTTGTTCCCAGCCCAATGTGGCGGTTACTTTTTTTACATTTTTATCAAAATATTTACATACATCAGTTGCTGCTTCGTCAATAGCATTTAATGCACGTAACAATGGTGTTTTATAATCTAACGCTTCACCGGTATATGAAATAAAAACTGTTGGAATACAAAGTGTAGTGCCGAAAATAAAAGCGGGTGATGTTGGATCCCACGCCGTATAACCACGTGCTTCAAAAGTATTTCTAATTCCTCCATTTGGGAAAGATGATGCATCTGGTTCTTGTTGTACTAACTGTCCACCTCCAAACTTTTCAACCGGATCTGATCCATCATATGAAGTTTCAAAAAAAGCGTCATGTTTTTCGGCAGTGGAACCCGTTAATGGTTGAAACCAATGCGTATAATGCGTTACACCTTTACTCAACGCCCACTCTTTCATGCCCATTGCAATATAATCAGCTAATTTTCTATCAATTTTTGAACCGTGTTGCACTGCATCTTTAACGCCTTTGTAAGCATCAGCAGTCAAAAATTGCTTCATTGCTTTGTCATTAAATACATTAGCTCCAAAAATTGCTGATTTTCGTCCTGATTCTTCAAATTTTACGGGTTTTCTACCCGATGCTTCTTTTAATGCTTGAAAACGTAAAGTTGCCATTTTTTGCTCTTTTAAATTAAAAACGTTATTATTTTTTTTACAAATATATAAAATTATTAAAACAAAAAGAGATACACCCTATTTTTTTTAGGGGTAAGTTAAAATATTATGTTTTTTTTAAATAAATAAAACTGAAATATAAAAAAAAGGAAAGCAATCCATTTTCTCTTTTTTACACCTTTAATAATTTAAATTTTAATTACCATCGTTTCAGAAATTTTAATTGATTTCATTACTTCCTTAATGCTATTAGTACCGACTATATTTCCAAATTGACCAGGAATTACTACAATTCTAAAAACTTGATTTAATCTAAACGACGTATTTAGTGTAGACAAATCGTTTCCTTGTAAAAAAATATTTACATCGAATTTTGTAAAATCGAAATTATAGCCGAAGTCAAAAGTTCCATTTGCTAAAAAAAACTGTTGTGGTAAAACCGACCATATATCTTGATTTTGCGATGTTACACCAGATAACCGATAGACCAAAACGTGATCTGATGCTAAAATAGCTCTAGGAAAAATAAAAATTCTAGAAAACCCATTTACAATTTGAAAGTTAGTATTTGATATTTCAAAAACCACACTTTCACTATTTTGAACAGCAGGTACTTGCAACACTTCATTGGTAGAACAATTGGTTAAAAAACCAAAAACCATACATGCAGTAAAAACGACTATTTTTTTCATATTGATTGATTTTAATTATTTAACAATACAGTTCAAAAATCAGTCCAAAAAAAATTAAAACACTTCATATATCGTTTTTAACTAAAAGTAAGTTATACTGATATCCTTACTAGTTTATTAAAAAAAATACCTGATGCTATACTAATATAAGAAGACATTCGTTATAACATAAAAAATAAGATATGATGTTATAAATATGTAACCTTTAAATTAATTAATTATGAAAAATGTAAGTATTTATGATAAAAAATGGCTTAATTTGGTTTTTGAAGAAAAAAACAAAGAATATGGAGCTTATACATTGCGACAAGATGAAGAAAAAAAAACTTTAAAAGCCTTTTTTTCAAGTGTTGCAGTTATCATTGCAATTTTGGCAACTTTCGTATTTTTTACATCTTTTGGCGACAAGCCCGAAGAAATTACAATTGTATTAGTACGACCTGTTTCGCCAGAAATTTTTAAGATAGCTCCAGCGAAACCAAAAATTCAAAAAAAACAAGTAGTACGAGCAACTTCAAAAGTAGTAACCATTCTGAAAACGGCTACAATGGAAATAGTTGAGCACCAAAAAGCCGATACAGAAATACCTAAAAATACCGAATTAACAACAACAATTATAGACGTAGCAGGTGGTTCTTTAACTGGAGTACTCCCAACAGCCGATAATTCAAATTCTAGTGTAGGTTTTGAATCAACAAAAACCAACCATAACATCGAAAATTCAGGTAGCGTCGATATTCAGCCTTTTTTTCCTGGTGGCATTGAACGATTTTATGCCTACGTTGGACGTACTTTTGAAAAACCAGAGCTGGATGCACCAAGTTCGACTAGAATTTTAATTTCTTTTGTGATTGAACGCGATGGCGCAATGTCAGATATCAAAGTACTATCAAAAACCAACGACGATTTAAACGCGGAGGCAATCAGGGTATTAAAATCTTTAAAAACCAAATGGACAGCAGGAATAAAAGACGGTCAAGCGGTTCGAACAAAATATACATTACCAATAACCGTTGTTTCAGAATAACAAAGAAGTACTTAAATTTCCCTTTTTAAAACCAATTAAAAAGGGAAATTTTAATTTATACTTCCTAAAAGTATAATTTTTAGCTGTTATATGTTGATTTACTTTGAATTTTGAAGTTGCTTTAGTACCTTTCGCACTTTAAATGTATAACCTTAGCACATTGTATAATGTTAGAAGAAAAGAATGATAACCTGCAAGATGCAGATGGAAACGTAAATAACGAAGCAACCAATCGGACAACAACACCAACTGATGAATTGGAATCTGAAACTGAGCCAAATGTTCAGCAACAAGGTATAGCTCATGCACTAGAAAGCACCAATGACGTTGTAAATGCCATTACAGATGTTAACGCAGCAGAAAGCGAAGACGCAACATTAATTGGTCGTCACGAAATTCCGATGGAAGATTATGAAGCCATGACACTTGAAGAATTAGTAAGTGCATTGCAAACACTAGTCGAAAACGACAAAGTGATGGTTGTTAAAGAACACATTGAAGAGGTGAAAAAATCGTTTTTGTTCAAATTCAATCATTTACTTGACGAAAAAAGAGAGGAGTTTAATACCAATAATGCAGATAATACCGAAGAATTCAAGTATGATTTGCCGATAAAAAACAAATTCGATTCTTTATACAATCAGTTCAAAGATATAAAAAGCAAACATTTTAAATCGTTGCAAAATGACTTAAAAGGAAATTTAGAAAATAGGCTTGCTATTGTAGAAGAATTAAAAAATTTAGTTCAAAATTCATCATCAATATCGTCATCATTAAAACAATTAAATGAAATTCGGGAGCGTTGGAAAAATGCTGGTCCAATCCCAAAAGATAAATACAATCATGTATGGAACAACTATCACTTTCATATAGAAAATTTTTATGATTTTTTGCATTTAGATAGAGAAGCACGCGATCAAGATTTTAAATATAATTTAGACTTAAAGCTTAAAATTATTGAACGAGTTGAAGAGTTAGTAGAAGAAGAAGATATCAATAAAGCATTTAGAGAGTTACAAGATTTACATCGTATTTGGAAAGAAGATATTGGTCCGGTTTCTAGAGACATTCGTGAAGAAATTTGGAAAAAATTTAGCGATTTAACGAAGTTAATGCACGACAAACGAGAAGGATTTTATGAAAGTTTTAAAGCAGTTGAAAATGAAAATTTAGTTAAAAAAAATGATATAATTGCGTTTTTAGAAACACTTGCTACCGAAAATGTACATTCGCATAATGCGTGGTTAGCACAAATTGTAAAGGTCGAAGCTTTACGAGATACCTTTTTTAAAATTGGAAAAGTACCAAGCGAAATTAATGAAGATACGTGGGCAAGATTTAAAAATGCTGTGAAAAATTTTAATGTACTTAAAAATTCATTTTACAAAGACATTAAAAAAGAACAAAATGATAATTTAATCAAAAAACAAACTTTAGTAGATAAGGCAAACCAAAACAAGGATAGCGATGATTTTGAACCTACAACCATCTTAATGAAACAAATTCAAGAAGAATGGAAAGGGATAGGTCATGTACCACGAAAATTTTCTGATACGTTGTGGACCGAATTTAAAGCAGCTTGTAATCATTATTTTGAGCGATTAAAAAATAGTAAAAAAGAGGAAGATTCAGACGAAGTAGCATCATTTGATAAAAAGAAAGAATACCTAGAAACGCTTAGGAGTTTTGAACTAATTGGAGAACACAAAACCGACTTGGATGCCATCAAAGTACATATTGAAGCATGGAAAAATTTAGGTAAAGTTCCTTTTAATAGAAGACATATTGAAGGGAAATTTAATAAAATATTAGATGCCTTGTTTGAAAAATTAAGCTTAAGTAAGCGCGATACGGATCAAATGCGTTTTACAAATAAGCTTGGTAATTTGAGTGAAGATGGCAGAAAATTAGATAACGAAAAAATCTTTACAATGCGAAAAATTGAAGAGTTGCAAAATGAAATTTTTCAGTTAGAAAATAACATTCAGTTTTTTCAAAATACAAGAAATGCAAAAAAAGAAAATTCAATTGTTACTGAGGTCAGAAAAACAATCGAAAAGCATAAATCAGAATTGCTAACCTGGCGTGATAAATTAAAACAAATTAAAGCTGTTGCAAATCAATAAAACAAAAAAAACCTTCGTAAAAAGAAGGTTTTTTTATTGACTTCAATTTAATTGTTCGTTAAAAACTTGCAATAAAAAGTGAGGGTTTAGGGTGCGACTAGACGAACTATCAATTGCTTTTAAAATTCTATCAATTGCAAAAGGATTTAATGCCATTTTAATACCAATTTCGTGAATAGCATTATTTTCATTTGGATGTTTAAAACCGTCACAGTGCATCAACAAAGCCAATCGATAAAATTGTTGCATCCGTTCAAACTCATTTTGAATAGGTTTTGATTTTGCCTCAGATTGAAATAAATCATTAAAATCTTTATTCAGTATTTGCAGTTCGCAGGCAATAAGTTGCAAAAATTGAAATTCTTTTTCGTGCAGTTTACCATCAATTTGCGCAAATGAAACCATTTCAGATAACAGGTTTAATTTTTCGTTGTAATTTTCACTCATAATTAAAAAGTTTTTACCAAATTATGAAAATTTTCTAAATCATCAAACTAAATTAATTGAAAAAATATTTATTTTACTTTACTTTATTCCTATCAGTACATTGTTTTTCGCAAAAAAACGGTGCGTCGTGGCAGGTGAGCACTTTTGAAATTGATAGCCCAGAACTTAATTCAAAAAAGAAAATTTGGGTTTATTTACCAAAAACATATCATCTAAAAAACAATCAAAATTTTTCAGTAATTTATATGCACGATGCACAGCACTTATTTGACAATACAACTGCAAAAACTAAAGATTGGAACGTGGATGAAACGTTAGATAGTTTAAACGCAAAAGTAATTGTGATTGGCATTGAACATAACGAGGACAATCGATTAGACGAATTGACTCTATTTAAAAATGTAAAATATGGTAGTGAAAATGGAGATAATTACCTTGATTTTATTGTACAAACTTTAAAACCGTATATTGATCAAACGTATCGAACTAAATCAGATAAAAGAAACACTGCAATTATTGGTAGCGTACTTGGCGGCCTGATTTCATATTATGCTATTTTAAAATACCCACGTGTATTTGGAAAAGCAGGGGTTTTTTCGCCTTCATTTTGCTACAACAGCGACATTTATGAACTTACTAAAAAGACTAAAAAATTAAAAGCTAAAATATATTTTTTATGCGGAGATGATGAAAATGATGACATGCTACCCAATTTGAAAAAAATGGTTTATTTGGTAGATTCTATTCGATGTCATTGCCTTGCATTAAACTACACAGAGGTAATAAAAGGAGCGCAACAAAACGAAAAATTATGGCGCGAGCACTTTAAACAAGCATATTTATGGTTGTTTTAAATAGTTTTTATAAAGCTATCAAAATACGAAATTGGCTTTAAATCAATTAAATCATTTCGGTTTTTATCAAAAAAATCGTACTGTAAATTGGCAATATCTGTAATAGAATCAAAAATTTCTGGCAGATTTTCTCTATGTTTTTTATAAACAACTCCTAATCCGTGATCGGTATTTAGCACAAAAGCTGTTAGTTCTGGATGATATTTACGGATAGCAACAATAGTTTTCCAAACATCACCATTCCAAATATTTTTCCATTCTTTATGATCTTTTAACTCAGCACGCGCATGGTCAATGGAAACAGCTGGATATGCTGCGCATGCATCTAAAGGATTGCAGTCGTGCAGCACAATAATAATATCGTCAGTGGCATTTTTTAAAGTGTTTAATGTATCTGCCAACGCTTGTTTATAAGTATGTAAACCGTCAATAAATGCCAATTGGGTTTGATGCGATTTTAATAACAATTGATTTTCATCAAAGAAGGCATCGCTAGGTACTTCAAAAAAAGTATTTCGAAGATTATCAAAATTTAAAATAATACCACGAATTTTTTTCCATGTTGAAAAATTAAAAAATGGATCGACTGCAAAACGATTTTTGGCTCCTTTGATATTAAATAAGCACTTCCCTCGGTTTACACCAATTTCAAGGTAATTTTCAACATTTTTTTTTTTAATAATTGCGTTTAAAACTTCAATTCGTGTCATTATACTTTTATATTTTTTAATTTCAGATGCAAATATAACAAAACCAAAATTTAATTAAAGACTTTAAATAGTTATCTTTGCTTTTTTTGAAAGGGTTTATAACAAACCTTTCTAAACCAATTAAATATTTATAAAAATGAATAATAATGATATTTTTAAGAAATTGCGAGTAGCATTGCAATTGCGTGATGATCAGATTTTAGAAATTCTTGAATTAGTTGATTTCAGAATCTCAAAGGGCGAAATTGGCAATATTTTTCGTGCCGAAGATCACTCTGATTTCATGTTATGTGGCGACCAAATTTTGCGTAATTTTTTAAACGGATTGATTATTCATTTACGTGGCACTAAGGAAAATCCTAAAAATCCGAATGAAGTATTAAAACAAAATAAAGCTACAATTCAACCTAAAAAGGAATATGTAAAAAGAGAATATTCGACCACATTTAATGAGGATCGTGGCAACCAATCACCAAAAGATACACTTAAAAAAAAGCCAACTTTTAATGCCAAGACAACAGGAAAAAGACCTGAGAAAAAAATTGAAGTTGTCGAAAAAGTTCGATTTAATAATGGAAAACCTAAAAAGTAATGCTATCAATTGTAATTTTAGTGCATATCTAAAGAAAAAAAATATTTAAAACAAAAAATCCCGAGATGCACTCGGGATTTTTTGTACCTATATTATATAATTATGACAATGCTGCCTGAACCTGATCTGCAGCTTCTTGAAACTGAACGGCTGATAAAATTGGCATACCTGAATTATCTATTAATTCTTTAGCAATTTCGGCATTGGTACCTTGTAATCGAACAATAATTGGTACTTTAATAGCATCGCCCATATTTTTGTATGCATCAACAACACCTTGAGCTACTCGATCGCAGCGAACAATTCCCCCGAATATATTAATTAAAATAGCTTTTACGTTAGGATCTTTTAGTATAATTCTAAAAGCCAATTCGACACGTTTTGCATCAGCAGTTCCACCGACATCTAAAAAATTAGCGGGTTCAAAGCCTGCATATTTTATTAAATCCATGGTAGCCATTGCCAAACCTGCACCGTTTACCATACAACCTACTGTACCGTCTAAATCAACATAATTTAAACCCGCAGCTTTTGCTTCTACTTCGATAGCTCTTTCTTCCAAGACATCTCTGTAAGCGGCCAATGTTGGGTGTCTGTACAGTGCGTTATCATCTAAATTTACCTTGGCATCTACTGCTATAATTTTGTTATCAGATGTTTTTAATACTGGATTTATTTCGAACATCGAAGCATCTGACCCCACGTATGCTTTGTACAGAGCGTCAATAAATACAACCATTTCTTTAAAAGCGTTTCCTGAAAGACCAAGATTAAAAGCTATTCGTCGTGATTGAAAACCCTGTAATCCTACGTTTGGATCAATTTCTTCATTGAATATTAATTCAGGAGTATGTTCGGCCACTTCTTCAATATCCATACCACCTTCTGTTGAATATACAATCATGTTACGACCGGATGCTCTATTTAGTAAAACAGACATATAAAATTCTGATGTTTCGCTTTCACCTGGGTAATATACATCCTCGGCAACCAAAATTTTATGTACTTTTTTTCCTTCAGCACTGGTTTGCGGTGTAACTAATTGCATACCTATAATCTGCTCCGCAATTTCTTCTACTTGTTG
This sequence comes from Flavobacterium sp., assembly GCA_043772535.1. GTDB lineage: Bacteria > Bacteroidota > Bacteroidia > Flavobacteriales > Flavobacteriaceae > Flavobacterium. The sequence continues at coordinate 31,699 of JAYVGC010000040.1, forward strand.
TAAATTTTTGGCTAATTTAACTCCTCCGCCTTTACCACGACCACCTGCGTGTACTTGAGCTTTAATTACATGCCAGCCTGTTCCTGTTTCAGCAGTTAATTGTTTTGCCGCAGCTACTGCTTCTACTGGATTGGTAGCCACGTAACCACGTTGCACTTTAACGCCATAACTGGCCAATATCTCTTTTCCTTGGTATTCGTGAATGTCCATAAAATAAATGTATTAACTTTTAGAGTGGCACAAAAATAGCAAAAAAACATAAAAAACAGTATACTATTTATTTTTAATTTTTGAGCTTTTTGAAAACAAGCATTTTCTGATTCAAAATCGGCATCAATGCACAGAAGCGTTATTTAAAAACCTTTGTTGGATTGGTACACAGCGGTACTTTATTTTGAATTAATAAAAAAGTAGACCAAAACAAAAAACGGTAATAATAGGTCAAGGTGAAAAAAAACACCTTGAAAAAGGACAACGATCACTCAAATTTTGCATATAACAATAACGTTATTACAGTGTAAAGATTTTATAAGTTTGATGAGCCATTTTCACAATATTTTCAGTGCGCTCTTGGTGTGTATCTGAAATAAAAAGTTGACCAAAATCATCGTTATTGACCATCGCTACAATTTTACTGACGCGACTCT
>JAYVGC010000041.1:0-31865 GCA_043772535.1 Flavobacterium sp.
ATCATGGTTCTAGTCATAGTAAAGAGTGTTTGTCTTTAATTATCAGGTACATTAATATTAAAATACAAAGACGATACGATCCTAGAAATTGAGCGCCTTCTGATAGCTATAATGTTAAGTATTATATAGCGCATGTTATTTGGACTTCTATTTAACTGCTTTTAATGATAGGCACCAAACAATTTTGATGCTACATTGTAAGCACTTTCAAAACTCATTGGGCTAGTGTTTGTGATTGCTTTTTGTTCTGTAAAATAAGACAGCATTTTTTCGGTGGGCATATTTCCGGTTAAGTCGTCTTTTGCCATTGGGCAACCGCCAAAACCTTGTATGGCACCGTCAAAACGAAGGCAACCTGCAGTGTAAGCTGCATTTACTTTTTCGTGCCATTTGTTTGCAGTGGTATGCAAGTGAGCTCCAAATTCTATTGTGGGATATTTAGGTATCAAATTAGAAAACAAATAGGATATTACCTCTGGCGTTGAACTACCAATTGTGTCTGATAACGAAATTATTTTGACGCCCATTTTAGATAATTTTTCGGTCCATTCGCCAACAATTTCTTCATTCCAAGGGTCGCCATACGGATTTCCAAATCCCATTGAAATATAAGTAACAACTTCTTTTGATGTCTTATCGGCGATTGTTAAAATCTCGTCTAAGGTTATCAAACTTTCAGCAATAGTTTTATGCGTATTTCGCATCTGAAAATTTTCGGAAATAGAAAATGGAAATCCCAAATACCTAATTTCAGGATGTTGAGATGCCAATTCGGCGCCTTGCGTGTTTGCAATAATTGCTAATAATTTACTTACGGTTTGCGATAGATCGAGTTGTGCTAAAACGTCTGCTGTATCGATCATTTGCGGAATTGCCTTTGGTGAAACAAAACTTCCAAAATCAATAGTATCAAAACCAACTCGCAATAAAGCCTGAATATAAGCCACTTTATGTTTGGTTGGAATAAATGTTTTGATACCTTGCATAGCATCTCGGGGACATTCAATTATTTTTACAACTTTGTTCAATTATTTGCTTTTTTTGAATTGCTAAATTACTTAAAACTTTGCATCACACAATTTTTTTTAAAAAATTCGTGTTTTTTGATGCCTGAATACTAAAGTAATTTCGCACGATACATTAGTATATCTTTGGTTGTCGCGTGTATTTTATTTTTATTCTAGTCGACCATCGATACGATATTGCAGTATTTTTTTATTTATTTGTTTTACTAAATTAGGGCCTTCATAAATAAAGCCAGTATACAATTGCAGTAGGCTGGCACCTGCTTCTAATTTTTCAATTGCATCTTTGGCCGAATGAATACCGCCAACACCAATTATTGGAAAGGCTTTGTTACTTTTTTCAGATAAAAACCGAATTACATCTGTTGCTCTATTTTTTAATGGTACGCCTGATAATCCGCCTATTTCGATTTTATTAGCTGACTGTAATTCTTTGCGTGAAACAGTGGTATTCGTGGCAATAACTCCAGCAATTTTAGTTTCGCATACAATGGTTATTATGTCTAAAAGTTGAGAATCGCTTAGGTCTGGAGCAATTTTTAATAAAATTGGTTTTGGGTTGGCTTTTTTTAAATTTAAATTTTGTAAAGTCATTAAAAGTTTTGTTAACGGCTCTTTATCTTGTAATTCTCGCAGGTTAGGTGTATTGGGTGACGAAACATTTACTACAAAATAGTTTACACAATCAAATAAAGCCTCAAAACAAATTTGATAGTCTGCAACGGCATTATCATTGGATGTAACTTTATTTTTCCCTATGTTACCGCCAATTAAAACGTTTTTATTTTTTCGTAATCGATCAATTGCAGCGTTAACACCGCCATTATTAAAGCCCATCCTGTTTATTATGGCGCTGTCTTTTTTTAAACGAAACAATCTTTTTTTAGGATTTCCATCTTGTTCAAGTGGCGTTAATGTTCCTATTTCGATAAACCCAAATCCAAAATTTGACAGCTCGGTAAATAATACAGCATCTTTATCAAAACCAGCAGCAAGACCCACAGGATTTGGAAATTTTAATCCAAAAACTTCGGTTTCTAAACGCTTATCATTCACTACATACATACATTTAATAAGTAACGAAAAACCAGGAATTAATGATAATTTTTGAATCAATGAAAATGTAAAATAATGTACTTTTTCAGGATCAAACCAAAAAAGTATAGGACGAATAATAAGTTTATACATAGCATTTTTGTTGTTGTGCAAAAATAGAAAATTATCCATCAGAATTATTTCATAAAATTATTTTTTTTTAAATTTAAATTTAGTTTTGATATCGTATCTTTGTAAAACACAACTAACTATACTTAAAATGGGTTCTGATACAGCAAATCGCTATAAATTACGAGGAGTTTCTGCCGAAAAAGAAGATGTTCATAATGCAATTAAAAATATTGATAAAGGTCTTTTTCCTAACGCTTTTTGTAAAATTGTTCCCGATTATTTAACAAACGACCCCAATTATTGCCTTGTTATGCACGCCGACGGAGCAGGTACAAAATCATCGTTAGCTTATATTTATTGGAAAGAAACAGGCGATTTAAGTATTTGGAAAGGTATAGCACAGGATGCATTAATAATGAATATCGATGATTTAATTTGTGTAGGTGCAGTAAATAATATTATGCTTTCATCCACTATTGGACGAAATAAAAACAAAATTCCGAGCGAAGTTTTGGCAGCAATAATAAATGGAACTGAGGAGTTGATACAAGGACTGAAATCATTTGGAATCAATATACATTCTACAGGAGGCGAAACCGCAGATGTAGGCGACTTGGTACGAACTATTATTGTTGATTCAACCGTTACTGCACGATTAAAGCGCAGTGATGTTATTGATAATAAGAATATTAAAGCAGGTGATGTTATCGTAGGTTTGTCAAGTTTTGGACAGGCAACGTATGAAAAAGAGTACAATGGCGGAATGGGCAGTAACGGATTAACATCTGCTCGGCATGATGTTTTTTCAAACTATTTGGCAAAAAAATATCCTGAAAGTTTTGATGCTGCTGTGCCAAGCAATTTAACATATTCAGGTAACCTTAAACTAACCGATTTAGTTGATAATGTGCCGTTAAATGCAGGTAAATTAGTACTTTCTCCCACAAGAACGTATGCTCCGATTGTTAAGAAATTTTTAGAAAAATATACGTCAAAAGATATTCATGGCATGGTGCACTGCAGTGGTGGTGCTCAAACTAAAATTTTACATTTTATCGATAACTTACATATTATAAAAGACAAATTATTTCCTGTTCCACCTTTATTTAAGGTAATTCAAGAGCAGTCAAAAACAGATTGGAAAGAAATGTATCAAGTATTTAATTGCGGGCATCGGATGGAATTGTATGTAAATAATGAAATTGCAAATGATTTAATCACAATATCCAAATCGTTTGGTGTTGATGCGCAAATTGTGGGTAGCGTGCAAGCTAGCGAAACTAAAAAATTAACAATTAAAAGTGAATTTGGAATTTTTGAATATTAAACGGTATACAAAATGAAGTTAGACCCTAAAAACGGAATCGATAATTTAATATTCGGAATGAAAACTACGGATGTGATTGCATTGTACGGAGAGCCTGATAAAGAATATAGTGATGAAGAAAACAACAAAATTTTTTTATATAATAAAGAGAAATTACGGTTGACTTTTTATGAAGATGAAAATTTTAAATTAGGATATTTAATATGTTCTAACGAAAATTTGGTTTTTTTGAATCTAAAAGTTATTCATGCAAATGTGACTGATTTCAAAAACGAATTAATTTCTAAAGGCATTGTAAAATGGGAAAATGAAGATTTTGATTTGACCGAAAATCATTTTAACGAATCTAATTGGTTCACATTACAAGTTGAATTTGGCACAATTATTAGAATAGAAATTGGTGCTGTTTTTAATGAAAATGATGAAATGCAGTTTAAATTTAAGAACAATAAAAGTATAAAATAAAATATAAAAAGAGGGAAATTCAATTGAATTTCCCTCTTTTTATATTTTATTTGGTTGGATTTACAACTTCAACTTTAGGAGGAGCAGGAGCAGGGGCATCTGTAAGTTGAATTTCAAAAATAATATTTGAGTTTGGAGGAATTACATTTCCCGCACCGCGTTCTCCATAGCCCAATTTTGAAGGAATAAATAAAGTGGCTCTATCGCCAATAGTCAGCAAATTTAAACCTTCTAAAAAACCTGCAATTAATCCGTCTTTTTTTCCAATGGCAAAAGGAAAAGGAGCATAACCATTTTGTTGTAAACGATTTTGATCAAATTTACCATATTGTTTCGCAACGATTTCGATATTGCTGTCAAAAAGTGACCCGTCTTCTAAATATCCTGCATAACTAATATTTACGGTTGCTCCTTCAATGGGTTTTGCACCAGCTCCTTTTTGAGTTATTGCATATTGCAAACCGCTTGCGGTAGTTGTTGCAGTTGCTTTTAATACATTTAAAGCGGTCATTTTATCAGTCTTTACCACGCCATATACTTTATTGTACTCGGCTAATAATTGAGCATCAATTGCATCTTGTTTTTTTTTATTTTCAGCATCGATTGCAGCTTGTTTTTCGTCTTCACCTGCTTTTGACGCAAAATAGTCTGAAAATATTTTTGTTGCTTCAAACTTTTTTGCTTCTATTCCTTTTGCAACAATAGTAACTTTTAAAATCGCATCATTTTGTTCAATTTTGTTCACTACTTCCATTCCAGAAACTACTCTTCCAAAAATAGTATGTTTCCCGTTCAACCAAGGTGTTTCTTTGTGAGTAATAAAAAATTGCGAACCATTTGTTTTTGGTCCAGAATTTGCCATCGATAAAATACCGCCTTTGTCATGAACTAAGGTGGGATCGAACTCATCTTTAAAAGCATAACCTGGGCCACCTGATCCATTTCCTTCAGGGTCGCCACCTTGAATCATAAAATCTTTTATAACTCGATGAAATTTTAAGCCATCATAAAAATGTTTTCCTTTAAATTTTTCAGCAACAGCCAAATTGGTTCCTTCTGCTAATGATATAAAATTAGCAACTGTTATAGGCGCTTTTTTATATTCTAACTGCACTACTATCTTACCTTTTGAAGTTTCAAAATCGGCAAAGATGCCTTCATTTATGTTTACTTTTGGTTGAAGTACTGTTTTAGTACTTAATGGTGCTTTTGCAACTACTTTTTTCTTAACTTGCCCGTTACAAATTGAAATTCCCAAAAACATCACTATTAAAAATTTTATTTTCATCGTTTATTTATTTTAATTATTTTAATTATTTTTTTAATTATATTTTACTTTATTATTTCATCATTTCTATTTCAAAAATAATATTGGCATTAGGTGGAATTACGTTTCCTGCTCCGTTTTCGCCATAACCTAAATTAGACGGGATGAATAAAATTATTTTATCGCCTGGTGTGATTTTTTCTAATCCTTCAATAAATCCTGGAATCATTCCGTCTTTTTTACCTATTGAAAAAGGGATGTTTTGGTAACCCATTTGCGCTGCTCGTTGTGCATCAAATTTTCCAAATTGTTTTGCAACAGTTTCATCACTTGTGTCAAATAAGGTTCCGTCTCCTAAAAAGCCAGAATACTTTACCATTACAGCTGTTCCTGCTGCTGGTTTTTTTGAATTCCCTTTACTTAAAATTTTATATTGTAATCCCGATGGAGATTTTGTACTGCTTGATTTTGACAACGCAAAAAATGCTACTTTATCTGAAATTATTTTTGCGAATTGGGCTTGGTATTTTTTTTGATTTTCTACTTCTATTGTTGCCTGTTTTTTTTGATTTTCTGATTCTACTTTAAAGTAATTACTAAACGTTTTAACCGCATCAAATTTATTTGCTGCAACTCCTTTACGTATAATTTTAATAGAATTAATGACGTCATCTTGGGCAATAACATTTACAACATCCATACCTTTTTCAATAACATGACCAAAAATGGTATGTTTTCCGTCTAACCATGGGGTTGCAATGTGGGTTATAAAAAACTGGCTACTATTGCTTCCTGGACCTGAATTTGCCATGGCTAAAAGTCCTCCATTCTCAAATTTTAAATCTGTAATTTCATCTTTAAATTTATATCCAGCATCACCAGAACCATTTCCTAACGGGTCGCCACCCTGAATCATAAAATTAGGAATAACTCTATGAAATTTTAATCCGTCAAAAAGTTTTTTTCCGGCATAATCTTTTGAAACAAAAGTGTTTTTTCCTTCTGCTAACGATATGAAATTTGCAACAGTTACAGGTGTTTTTTTATATTCTAATTCGCAAATTATAATTCCTTTGTTGGTTGTTATTTCTGCATAAAGTCCGTCAGGAAGTGTCGCGTATTTATCTTTTTGACATGATACAATTGATAACGCTATCAGAGTGCTAAGTACATAAAATATTTTTTTCATTTTTTGATTTATTCTGGTTTTACAATGATTTTTTGTTGTGGTGTAATAGATGGTTTATTTTTAATCTCGCGACGAAAATCATTTAATATCACGGTACATATTAAGGGTTGGTTGGTTGTAATTTTGTCATTATCACCGTGATAACCAAATGCCATGTGCGACGGAAAAAGAAAAGTTACCGTTTCATTTTTATGCATTAATTTAATGCCGTCACGCAAACCCATCATTATGTTTTGCTTGTCAATTGCATAGGTTTGCGGTTTAAGATATTCTTTGCTGTAAATTATTTTACCTTGAATATTTTTAATTTCATATTCAAATTTAGCGATATCTCCTTTTTTAGGTCGTAATGTATCAATTGTATTTTTTGTATCATAATGATACCAATATCCTTTTTTTGATGTAAAGTAGGTGATTTTTGGGTTACTTTTAATTATCGAATCTATTAGTCCCTCTTCACCCGCAATCAATTTTTTATTGCGCTCAGCAGATTCAATTAAAAAACTGCCGCTTGAGCGTGAAACTGGCATTCGTGCTTGCTGCTGTTGCTTGCAACTAATAAGTAGTAGTGTGATACTACCAAACAAAAAATATTTTTGAGATGTAGTCATATTTATTGTCATTTTTAGTTAGTATTAAATTCTATTGAAGTCACTAATTTTTCAAATTTAAGCACGGTTTCAATCATTGATAAATCTGATTTTCCACCAGCTGCATTAACGTGTCCTCCTCCTTGGAAGTAGTTTCTCGAAAACTGATTCACATCAAATTTACCTTGCGATCTAAATGATATTTTAATTATGTTTTCTGCTTTATTTTCTATAAAAATGGCCGCAAACTCAATTCCTTTTATGGTTAATCCATAATTTACAGTTCCTTCGGTGTCTCCTTTAGTGTAATTATAATCGTCTAATTCTTTTTGCGTTAATGTGATGTATGCTGTTTTGTATTCAAGCATTACTTTCATATTTTGTAACGCACGGCCTAATAGCTGCAGGCGCTGGTATGAATTATTATCAAAAAGTTGGTTGTGAATAGTTCCATTATCTATGCCATAATCTATTAAATCGGCGGCAACTCTGTGCGTAGTTGATGTGGTAGTTTGGTATTTAAATGATCCTGTATCGGTAACAATGCCGGTATACAAGCAAGTAGCAATGGTTTTATCAATAAGATTTTTTTTGTTTAAAAAACAAATAAAATTATAAACCATTTCACATGTAGAACTTATAGACGTGTCAGAGTAGGTTACCACCGCGTATTTATCAGGAAATTGATGGTGATCAATAAGTATGAAAGGAACTTGTAATTTATTCAATACGTTTTCCATTTCTCCAGTGCGATGCAGCGCATTAAAATCTAAAGTAAATATGAGTTCAGCATTATGCAAAATTTTTGTTACCGAATTCTTATCATTTTCAAAAATCAGTACTTTTTCTGATGCGGGCATCCATCGTAAAAAATCAGGAAAATCGTTAGGGGCTATTACTACGACATGATGATTTAGCTTCAATAAAAAATGGTATAATCCAAGTGTAGATCCCATGGCATCTCCGTCTGGGCTTCGGTGTGGAATAATAACAATTCGTTTTGGAATTGTAAGTAATTCGTTTGTTGTGATAAGATCAAGTTCGTTCATAGGTTGCGAAAATACTAAAAATTGGTGTACTTTTTAGTGCATTAACATAGATTTTTATCTTTTATTTTGTTAAAAAAAGTCCGAACCAAACTGAAAACAGACCTACAAACACGCTTAAAATTATGTATCCAACAGCAATAAAAGAATTGTTGTTTTGAAAAAGCGTAATATTTTCTAATCCAAAGGTCGAAAATGTAGTAAATCCTCCGCAAAAACCGGCAACTAATAACCATCTTAAATCAGCGTTTTGGAGGTTATTTTTGGATAATAATCCGACAATCAATCCAATAAAAAAGCAACCCAGAATATTGGTAATAAAAGTCGCTAAAGGAAAGTGATTGTGATAGTATTTAGCTACTACCAACGCGGTAAAGTAACGCAAAACGCTGCCTATTGCGCCCCCAAAGGCTGTAAGTAAAATTGATTTTGTCATATAAAAGATTTTTTAAATTAATGTCTTTTGCCGTTCCATGTGCCGCCATATTTATAGTGCGGTTTAACCTTTGCCAACTCACAGCAGCTTTTACAAACAAAAAACCAGGGCAATTTATTTTCAATTTGTATTCTATACAGCATAGAATATTCGCTATGGCAAAAAGTACAAATTTTACTTTTCATGGTACAAAAATACATTTTTTGAAATTTATTTTTTTATTAATCCGTAAAAAAGTATTTTTGCAAATGCAACACAACGTACTCATATTAGATTTTGGCTCGCAATACACACAACTTATTGCACGCCGAATTCGCGAATTAAATATTTTTTGCGAAATTTTCCCTTACAATAATCCGCCATCGGATGTTTCTATTTATCAAGCTGTAATCTTATCAGGAAGTCCTTTTTCGGTTCGTGCTGATGATGCGCCACACCCAGATTTAAGTAAAATACGAGGCAAAATTCCCTTACTTGCCGTTTGCTATGGAGCCCAATATTTGGCACATTTTAGCGGAGGTGAGGTAGCCCCGAGTACCATTCGTGAATATGGAAGAGCAAATTTATCTGTTGTAAAAGCTGACGAATTATTACTTGAAAACATTAAAATTGAGAGTCAAGTTTGGATGAGTCATTCAGATACAATCAAAGAATTACCGAAGAATGGAGTGTTACTAGCCAGCACTAAAGACGTGCAAAATGCCGCTTACAGAATTGAAGGAGAGCCTACTTTTGCTATTCAATTTCATCCCGAGGTATACCATAGCACAGATGGAAAACAACTTTTAGAAAATTTTTTGATAAAAATTGCAAAATTAGAACAGCATTTTACGCCTGATAATTTTGTCGAAACATGCATAAACGACTTGCAAGTTAAGTTACAAGATGACAAAGTGGTTTTGGGGCTGTCGGGCGGTGTCGATTCTACAGTGGCAGCAGTACTTTTGCACAAAGCTATTGGAAAAAATTTATATTGTATTTTTGTAAACAACGGATTGTTGCGCAAAAATGAATTTAAATCGGTTTTAGATCAATATAAAGGCATGGGTTTAAATGTAAAAGGAGTTGATGCATCAGATCGTTTTTTATCAGCACTTAGTGGCATTTCTGATCCAGAAACCAAACGAAAAACAATTGGACGTGTTTTTATCGAAGTTTTTGATGACGAATCTAAAATTATAACAGACGTAAAATGGTTGGCTCAAGGCACAATATATCCTGATGTAATTGAGTCGATTTCAGTTAATGGGCCATCGGCAACTATTAAATCGCATCACAATGTAGGCGGTTTACCCGATTATATGAAACTTAAAATAGTAGAACCTTTGCGGATGCTTTTTAAAGATGAGGTAAGACGAGTAGGAGCAGCATTACATATTGATAGTGAACTATTAGGGCGACATCCTTTTCCTGGTCCTGGACTATCAATTAGAATTTTAGGTGATATTACACCTGAAAAAGTTCAAATTTTGCAAGATGTTGATGCCGTTTTTATTAATGCTCTCAAAGAACATAATTTATATGACAAAGTTTGGCAAGCGGGTGCCATTTTATTACCAGTAAACAGCGTGGGCGTAATGGGTGATGAACGCACGTACGAAAAAGTGGTTGCCTTGCGAGCAGTTGAATCTACTGATGGAATGACTGCCGACTGGGTGCATTTACCCTATGATTTTTTAATGAAAGTATCTAATGAAATTATAAATAAAGTAAAAGGTGTCAACCGAGTTGTTTACGATATTAGCTCAAAACCACCAGCAACAATTGAGTGGGAATAAAATAATTGAAATAAAATTGAATTTAAGTCATTACATTAAATATATTTGTAATGACTTAATTTTTTAAACGAAAAAAATATGAAGGGTATTTATCTAGTTTTGCTGTTGGTTTTTAGTGCAAATTTATCAATTGCTCAAATTTCATTTATTAAATATAAAGTAGAAAAGGGTGAAACTATTTCCCAAATTTCTAAAAAGTTTAGTGTTGATAAAGATGTTATTTTAAAATTAAATCCAGACGGTGCTTCGGGTATTGTTGAAAACCAGCTACTCTTTATTCCGAATAATATTAATTCAATTGCCGAAAATCATATTGTAGAACCCAAGGAAACATTATTTAGTATAGCAAGAATATTTAATGTTTCGGTTCAAGATCTAGCCAATTTAAACGAACAAGAGTTAAAAAGTGGTTTGCGAATTGGAATGACAGTTGCAATTCCGAATAAAAAGAAAACCATCGAAGGAAATGCAAGAGTAATAAATGCGGAAACCATTTTTCATATAGTCGAAGCTAAAGAAACCAAGTATTTTATTTCTAAAAAATATGGTATTTCGATTGGTCAGCTTGAAAGTCAAAATCCAGAAATAATTAATGGATTAATTATAGGAACAAAATTAGCGATAAATACAAAGCAAATAAATCCATTATCTGAAAAAGAGGAATTAATGGTTGCGTTGGCCGAAAAGCAAGTTGCGATCGAAAAAACGAAAGCGATTTTATCGGAAAACGAAAAATTAAAAGCTGAAAAAAGTACCACATCCAATCAGGTTGAGACCCTAAAAGATAGCTTAACCGTTCAGAAAGGAATTAATGAAAAGGTAATTTCGGTTAATGGTATGGATGTTAAATTGGCAGACCTAGAATACAAGAATGGGTCCTCGGTAGAAAAATTGAAGTTAGTCTTGGAAGCCAATAAAAATATTCAATCTGTTTTGGTTGCCAAATTACAATCGTTAGTTGCTGACATGAAACAAGACGTTGAATTACTAAAAAAGCAAGATATTCCGGATGTAGAGACCTCGAAAAATTTGGAGCAAAAATCAACAGACAATTTAATTAAAACTAATGAAGCATTACAAATTTTGAAAAAAGATTTGGCTGATAATCGTAAAACTTATACAAATATTATGTTCGATGTGCAGCGAGTTACAATCGAAACTAATAACGAATATAAGAAAAAGGCTAGAGAAAATGCCAAAAAACCTGCCGATGTAATTGCTTTAGATGAAATAAAAAAAATTCAAGCGCAACAAGATAAAAATGAAAAATTAAATAAACTGCTATTAAATAAAATTGACGCCATTACTACCGAAAGAATATCCGTGGTAAAAAACAAAATGAAACTGGCAACATTTTACAGCGAAGAATCGCGTACGTTTGATGATAAAATGGCGTTAGAAAAATTAAAAAGATATAAAAAAGCAGCTATTTTAAGTCAAAGTGAAGATAAATATATAGCAAAAGATAAAAATGAAGCTATAGGAATTAAAAAAGGTTTTAAAATTGTTGATATCGAAGTGATTAAAAACTTAAAAGATGTTAAAAATGGTTTTTATTTAGTAGTAGGAGTTTTTAAAGATGCAAAAGAGCGAGATTCATTTATTATGAAATTTATCGATTCAGGCGAAATAGAAACAACATTTTTTTACAATAATAATTCGTTCAATTACTACGTTTATACTAAAAGTTTTGTGACGGTAAATGAAGCATTGAAAGGTTTTAAAGAAGTCGAAAATAAAAAAATATATGGTAAAATGCAAGTTGTAAAATTAGAAAATTTTGAATAAAAAATTGAAAAAAATAGAAAATAATATGAATTTTTCTAAATTATGGATGGCACTTTTTTTACTAATTTTTGGTCTAGCATTTGGGCAATCAAAAAAGAATGTAGAGCACAAAATTGGCGCAAACGAAACGCTAACCAGTATAGCTCAAAAATACAAAGTATCTACGAATGCAATTATTGAATTAAATCCGAATGCTAGAAATGGAATACAATTAGATAAAGTTTTGCTTATTCCACAGCAAAAAAAAATAGTCGAAGTTGCCGATAGAAAGGTAAAACAAACACCGATAACGCATTTAGTTAAAGCTAAAGAAACAAAATATAGCATTTCTAAGCTGTATGCTATTTCAATTGAAGATTTAGAGAAAATAAATCCCTTTTTAACAGTTGATGGTTTGCAAGTTGGTCAAATTTTACAATTGAATTCATCAAAATTGAAATCAAAAGTTGCACTAGTTAATAACAGTAACCAAAGTCAGACTGCGGTTTATCACATCATAATGCAACATGAAACAAAATATTCTGTATCCAAAAAATATGGAATTGCGATTGAAGATCTCGAAGTACAAAATCCCGAAATAAAAAATAATTTTCCAATTGGATTACAACTAATCATAAATTGTAAGTTAAAGCCTAATTCAAATTCTAAACCTACTGCCGTAGCTATTAAAAACGCAAAAGCAGATACAGCAGATGAAACTTCTAAAGCAACCAAGTATAGAGATTATAAAGTAAAAAAGGGAGAAACTGTTTACAGCTTAGCACGACTTTTTGATTGGAGCCAAGAAAAATTAGTAACTGTAAATCCAGAATTAAAAAATGGTGTTGTCGAGGGAATGGTTGTAAAAGGTGCTGAACTTGTATTAACGAGTACTTTCGATAATAATAACAATAATAATTATAAAGATTTAAGCAAATCATTAATTAAAAGCACCACAAAAGAATTAGTTTTGTTTTTGCCGTTTAACATCAATAAAATCGAGAATGATACTCTAAATTCGATTGGTGAAAGATTAAAAAAAGATAAATTTTTAAATCTTACCTTAGATTTTTATTCCGGTGCGTTAATGGCAATAGATTCGGCTAAGGTTTTAAATATGAACTTAAATGTTCGTATTTATGATTCAGAGGAAACTAAAAATTCATCAAGCGCAGTTCAAATAATTAATAATTTTAATTTTCAAAATACCGATGTTGTTATTGGGCCTTTTTATCAATCAAATGTTGAAAAAGTAGCCGAAGCGTTAGCAGACAAAAGCACGTTTGTGATATCGCCGTTATCAAAAGAAAATGGTAAATCGTTCAAAAATTTACTTCAATCAATGCCCACAAGTGACGCAATTAAGAATGAAATGTTTGATTTTATGCGCGCTAAAAGTGCCAATATAATTGCAATTATTGATCCAAAAAAGGTATCTATTAAACAGTATATAGAGCAAAATCAAAAAAATATACAAATTGTTAATGTTAATGAAAAAGGTAGTTTTGTTGCTGATAGTATAAAAAAATATTTTGTTAAAGATAAAATGAATTATGTGGTAATGGAGTCGGAGCGAACAGGTGTGATTTTCACTACCACCACTACTTTGATTAATGCCATCAAAGAGTATCAGGTGCAACTTGTAATTTTAGAGCCAAACGAAACGCTTGATTTTGACGAAATAGCATTATCACGATTAACAAAATTGAAAATGATGTATCCCTCAACAACCTTTGGAAACGAAACTGATGAGGCAAAACAATTTGAAAAAAATTATAAAAAGAAAAATAAAATTTATCCAAATCAATTTGCAATTCGAGGTTTTGATTTAGTGTTTGATACTATAGTGCGACTATCTCAAGTGGGCTCATTTGAAGAAACGATAAATCAAAATGCTACAAAACAAATACAAAACACGTTTGACTATACCGCTAAACCTGGTGGAGGATATTCTAATAATGGTATTTCGATATTGTATTACGATACCGATTTGCAAATTAAACAAGCGCAGTAATGACATCAAAAATAACTTATTTGGGTAATTTACGTACCACTTCAGAACACATACAATCGGGTACCAAAATTTTAACCGATGCTCCACTTGACAATCAAGGTAAAGGAGCCTCTTTTTCACCCACAGATCTCGTTGCCAATGCATTAGGTGCATGTATTATGACTATTATGGCTATTAAAGCTCGAGATATGAATGTAATAATGGAAGGATCAACGGCTGAGGTTACCAAAACAATGCTTGCAAATCCACGGCGAATTTCAAAAATTAGAATTATTATAAACATGACCGGTATTTTTGACCAAAAAACCAAACGTATACTTGAGCGAACTGCTATGACTTGCCCCGTACACATGAGTTTACACCCTGATTTGGAGCAGGAAGTTATTTTTAATTGGAATTGATAGCAGTTATTTATATTTTTAATTAGTTAATCAGTAGATACGTAATGTATCTGTCGAAAAAGTATCCTTAGATAAAGCACCACTTATTGCAGTAAAATACTCAGTTGCAAATAATCAAAAGCAATTTAAACTTAAATAAAGAGTAATTTAATTAGTTCTATTTTAAATTTTACCAGTAAGTTATGTAAGTACTTTTTAACTAACGAAAAGCCCAAAAACACCTATTCATTTCATCTAAATTTGAATGCGCAAACCTACCTAGAGCCTCCTAATTTATAGCTTGTATTAATAAAAAGGTAGTGTTCAAGTTGCTTATAAACAGTAGTAATTATTGTATTTTGTATAATCTTTTTGATGGAGAGTACACCACCACGTACTAATGTATATATTTTTATTTTTTTAATTCCCTTTTTAATGCTGTTAGCAATTGTAATTTAAATACTTTTATGTTAGCTATCAGATTAAGTACACCATTATTGATATAAAAAAATAATACCGAATACGTTGGTGCTTTTCGTATTCTTTTTAATACAATTAAAATAGACTGCATAAAATAATTTTTAATTTTTAAATAAAATTCATGAAATCAGAACTTTCGCAGCAACAAATACTTATAAAATTAGCGCACACTAAAATGCCTTTTGGCAAATATGAAGGGCGTTATTTAATTGATTTGCCCGAGTATTATGTGGTTTGGTGTCGTAATAAAGGATTTACAAAAGGACAATTGGACGAACAAATGCAATTAGTTTACGAATTAAAATTAAACGGTCTCGAAGATTTGATTCATAACATAAAACGTAAATTTCCTCAAAAATAAAATGATACGGGTTTAAAAATCTGCCTTTTTTTAAGCCTGATAATCCAATTTTAATTGTATTTTTGCACCGATTTATAACTAAAATACACAACTCAACTATAATGAATCAAACCAAATATATTTTTGTTACTGGTGGCGTAACGTCCTCACTTGGAAAGGGAATTATTGCAGCCTCACTAGCAAAATTATTACAAGCCAGAGGCTATCGAACCACAATTCAAAAATTTGATCCTTATATAAATGTCGATCCAGGAACGTTAAATCCTTATGAGCACGGTGAATGTTACGTTACAGATGATGGAGCCGAAACTGATTTGGATCTAGGACATTACGAACGATTTTTAAACGTGCCCACTTCGCAAGCCAATAATGTTACAACCGGAAGGGTTTATTTATCGGTAATTGAAAAAGAACGGCGTGGCGAATTTCTTGGCAAAACAGTACAAGTTGTGCCACACATTACCAACGAAATTAAGGAACGGATGCAATTACTTGGCAATTCTGGTAATTTTGACATTGTAATTACTGAAATTGGCGGTACCGTAGGCGATATTGAATCATTGCCATATATCGAATCAGTGCGGCAATTAGTTTGGGAATTAGGCGAAAATAATGGAATAGTGATTCACTTAACATTAGTCCCATTTTTAGCAGCGGCAGGCGAATTAAAGACAAAACCAACGCAACATTCAGTAAAAACTTTAATGGAAAGCGGTATCAAAGCCGATATATTAGTTTGTAGAACTGAACACGAACTGTCAGATGAATTACGTCAAAAATTAGCACTATTTTGTAACGTAAAACGCGAAGCCGTAATTCAATCTATTGATGCAGCAACAATATACGAGGTTCCTAATTTAATGCTCGAAGAAAAACTTGATTTAGTAGCACTTAAAAAACTTAATCTTCCCGAAAAATCGGCACCAGATTTAAAACAATGGAACGAATTTTTACACAAACATAAAAATCCCAAGCAAACAGTAAATGTGGGTTTGGTAGGTAAATATGTAGAATTGCAAGATTCGTATAAATCGATTTTAGAAGCATTTATACACGCAGGAGCAGCTAATGAAACCAAGGTTAATATTATCAGTATTCATTCGGAATATATTGATAAAGATACTATTAATGAAAAATTAGCAGGTCTTGATGGAATTTTAGTTGCACCAGGATTCGGAAATAGGGGTATTGAAGGCAAAATAGAAACTGTGCGTTATGCTCGTGAAAATAATATTCCATTTTTTGGTATTTGCCTGGGAATGCAAATGGCAGTAATCGAATATGCTCGAAATGTACTAAATTTAGATGATGCCAACTCGACCGAAATGGATAACCAAAGTGCGCATCCAGTAATAGGTTTGATGGAAAATCAGAAGGCTATTACTGAAAAAGGCGGCACAATGCGTTTGGGAAGTTGGAAGTGTGCGATTAAACCAAATACATTAGCTCAAAAAATTTATGGCCAAAGCGAAATCAACGAAAGACACCGCCATCGTTACGAATACAACAACGATTATAGTAGCCTTTTGCAAAATGCAGGTCTAATTTCGTCAGGAAAAAATCCAGAAACAGGATTAGTAGAAATTATTGAAATCGAAAAACATCCCTTTTTTATTGGGGTACAGTACCATCCGGAATATAAAAGTACAGTTGCTAATCCGCATCCAATTTTTGTGAGTTTCGTAAATGCAATGGTAATAAAAAATAAGCAATAGCCTGAAAAAAATAATATATTGTAAAAAGTAATAAAAACATACCAATAGTCGGCAAAACTGTGTAAATTTTTATAATACGATTTTTAATAAAAAATCAAAACAAGTATTAATAACAATAGATAAGCTATGTTAGTTATCAAATTATTTTATTTTAAACTATAAATTTCGATTTTAAAACAGAGTTGAATTCGTTTCGATAGAAAAAAAGGTAACAAAAACTAAAAATAACAACTAATACAAATACAAAAATAAGCCTAATAATGGAAGACAAAAAATTAGATAAAAATACCATAATCGGTTTCGGATTAATTTTCGTAATCGTGATGTGGATGACATTTAGTAGCACTCAAAAAGCTGCCAAAGAAGATGCCGAAAAGAAGAAAGTCGAAAAACTAGCGGCTTCCTACAAACAAAAAGAACTTAAAACCGCGACCGCTATAGCAGTTATAAACGACACTACTAAAACTAATGCAGCAAAATTAGCGCAACTGCAAGGTACGCTTGGTAGTTTTGCGTATTCCGCTACTTTACCATCAGCAAACGAGTCATTTACAACAATCGAAAACGACTTAATTTCGATAAAAATTGCAAATAAAGGAGGTTATATCGTAGAAGCAAATTTGAAAAAATTTGAAAAATTTAATAAAAATTCAGGCGAGTTAGTTGCTTTAATCAAAAATAATAATGCCAATTTCGATTTACAATTACAAACCAAAGACAACCGAACTTTAAATACCAAAAATCTATTTTTTGAACCAACATTAACGACTGAAGGTCCAATTAAAATTTTGTCGATGAAGCTCAGGGCGAGTCCTAACGCATTTTTGGAGTACAAATATGTTTTGAAGCAAAACGATTATATGCTTGATTTTGACATAAAATCACAGGGTTTAAATATGGTTTTAAATAGTTCAAAACCAGTTGATTTACTCTGGGAAATGAAAACGTTTCGAAACGAAAAAAGTATTTCTTATGAAAATCGATACACGGATATACGATATGAATATCAAGATAACAAAAATAATAATGTAAGCCAAGGTAAAGCTAGCCAAGAAACTCCCGAAAAATTATCGTATGTAGCGTTTAAACAGCATTTTTTTTCGACAATTCTGCTCACAAAAACGCCATTTTTAACTTCAAAATTAACCTCTGATAATCTAGTCAATGATGAACAAGTTGATACAGTTTATACCAAACAATTTAAAGCTGCAATGCCACTTGCCTATACTAATGGCGAACTTGATTATAAAATGAATTGGTATTTAGGACCAACAGATTATAAAGTACTTAATGCATACCATAAAAATTTAGATGCGATAATTCCGTTCGGTTGGGGTATTATTGGTTGGATAAATAGATATCTTTTTGTGCCTGTTTTCGGATTTATGAGCAATTTTTTAATGTATGGATTAGCAATTATTTTATTTTCATTATTGATAAAATTATTGATGTCTCCAATTACATTTAAATCGTTTTTGTCGCAAGCAAAAATGAAAGTTTTGCGTCCTGAAATTGCTGAAATTGGCGAAAAATTTGGTAAGGATGCAATGAAAAAGCAGCAAGAAACAATGAAATTGTATAATAAAGCAGGAGTCAATCCGATGGCAGGTTGCATCCCTGCTTTAATACAGTTGCCATTTATGTATGCTTCATTTCAATTTTTTCCAGCAGCTATTGAGCTGCGACAAAAAGCTTTTTTATGGGCAGACGATTTATCGTCGTTCGATTCGATTATTTCGTGGAAGCAGCACATACCTATTTTATCGAATATTTATGGAAACCACGTAAGTTTGTTTGCACTTCTAGCAGCGGTTGCAATTTTCTTTTACATGAAAATGACCTCTGGCGATCAGCAAATGGCGGCGCCAACTCAAGAAGGCATGCCTGATATGGGTAAAATAATGAAAGTAATGATTTATTTATCGCCCGTTATGATGTTGGTTTTTTTCAATAATTACGGCTCTGGATTAAGTTTATATAACTTTATTGCCAACTTAGTTACTATTGGGATTATGTTAGTTATCAAAAATTATTTCATCAATACAGACAAAATTCATAGCCAAATTCAAGAAAATAAGGCAAAGCCAAAAGCAGAAGGAAAATTTCAAAAGAAAATGCGTGAAATGATGGAGCAAGCCGAGGCTCAGAAAGCTATAGATAAAAAGAAAAAATAACGAGGAATTACCGTTACAACTTCCAAGGGCAAGAAAAAGACCCCGAAACAGGAATGGAGGCTTTTGAGCTACGACTCTGGGATGGGAGGATTGGTAGGTGGTTGAATGTTGATCCGCTGGCGGAGAAGTTCCCAGACCAATCACCATACGACTTTTGCTTCAATAATCCTTTAAAGTTTGTCGACCCTGATGGTAAAGCACCAACTAATCATTGGCAGTTAAACAGTCAAGGGAAACTAGTTATGACACTAAAAACCAATGATAAATTTAATGTATTCTATGATGAAAAAGGAAATAAATTATTTCAAACAAATCAGATGAGTACAGAAATGACTACTAAAACTTGGGAGGGTAAAGGAGATGAATATATTAATAAACTAAAAACTGCTTTTATTGATATTGCTGACCAGCCACAAGTTTATAATACAATGGTTGAAAGAGCAAAAGAGACTGGATTTGACAGTAAAATTGTTACTTTAGCACAAATGAAAGAAGTCGGTGAAACATACAAAGCAAATGGTCCTGCAATTGGCGCATTAGAAATGGCAAAGCAGATGCCAAAATTTGCAACAGGAAATATTCTAGCAGGGGCTGGTCCAAATGGTTTTCTACAACAATTAGGGATGAGCATTTACACGGGTACGACAGGTACTGATATTAAGCAAGATTATAAATCAATATTTAGTCAGGCCCAAGAAAACCTAAAAACATTTGTGACAGATTTTAACAAAGCATTAAATGATGGAATATCAAAACTCTCAAAAGGCTCTTTTAGTAATTAAACTATTATTTGTTCTTATAAATTTTAGTTCTTGTAAAACTAATACTAATTCAGATATTGTAAAAAAATGTGACGCTTACGATTGTGAGATAGGTAAATATAAAAACAATAAAAAAGATGGTATTTGGAAAAAATACGATAAGAAAGATAATCTAACACAAGTTTCTAGTTATTTAGAAGGAAAATTAAACGGAACTTGTGTCAGTTTTTATAGTAATGGTTTGGTTTATTCAACTGGTAATTACATTGATGATAAGCCGCACGGTAATATTACATTGTATTTTGAAGATGGAAAAATTAATATTTTAGATAATTATTACAAACGTACTAAAGAAGGTTTTAGTTATTTATATTATTCAAATGGGAATCTACAATCGAAATGGTTTTATGTGGCAGGTAAAAAAGATGGTAAACAATATGAATTTAAAGAAAATCAGGATACACTAAAAATAGAAAATTATGAAAAAGGTATTTTAATTAAATAACTAAAAAAAACGAGCAAATGCTCGTTTTTTTATACTTAAACATTTTATTTTTTGTCTTTAGAAAACTTAAAAAGATTACTCAAGTAAGTTAAAATTTCTACAATTAAATCAATCATAATCAGGGTTTATATATTTTGTAGTGCAGTTGTTAAAGTATTTTTTAATCTTTTATTAGAAATCGCCATATCAATAATGGCATAAATATGGTTTTTTTGTGTTTCCTCTAAATCGTCAATCATTTTTACCTTTTCAACGAGTGATTTATCAAAACTATCAACAGTTAGAGGTTCTTCTTTTTTTATAATATCTTCCAAATCAAGGTTAAACGCTTTTCCTATTTTTTCTAATGTAGAAAGTGTAGGTTCAACTTTGTTTGTCTCAATTCTAGAATATTGACCTCTATCGATACCAACATTTAGTGCAACTTCTTTTTGAGAAAATCCTCTTTCTTCCCTTAACTTTTTTATTCTGTCACCTAGTATTATCATGATAAATGTATTTAACACTACAAATTTACAAAATATAGGGTTAAAACAAACATATTAAAAAAATATAATAAATTATTGTGTAGTTAAATACAATTTGTATAAATTTGCGCTGTGTACTTTAACGCATATTATTTTTTTATTATGGAAATCACTCAAATAAAATCCCAACTCTCAATGTCCACCGTCCTGCATTATTACGGGCTAAAAACAGACAAACACAGCAAGTTAAATTGTCCGTTCCGCGAAGATAAAACCCCGAGTATGCAAGTATATTACAAAAACCCAAACGGTATATTGTTTTAGTTCTATTTGCAAAACGCACTACAAAGTAATCCATATTATTAGCTTTCGTAACGCTACACTTATAGATGATTACAGCAATAATATAAAAATTTATGCATGCTTCGGTATATTATTTCAAATCAAAACTAGTTTTTGAAACCAATTCGCCATTATCAAAAACATTTACATAATAAGTGCCACTTTCAATGTCTTTTACAGGCAAATCTTCAATTACAGTAACAGATTTGTTGTCATAATTTACAGTTTTAATAAAGCTATATGTTAATCTTTTTTTACCATAACTTTCAATTTTCTTTTCTCCCAACACGTTGTTATTGGCATCTAGTACTTGAATATTGTATGTTTTATCGCCTGCACTAGCAATAGTATTTTCGGCAATAGTAAAACTAATTTTTAAAACATCGGCGCGACTTGCTTTTTCGGTATCAACCTGTTTTCCAGAACTTTTTAGTTTAACTGCTATCGATTTTAAATTTAGAACCGATAATTTTTGAGCTTTTGCAACTATTTTGTTTAATTCACCGTTTTGGGTATTCAGCACTTCATTTATTACTAAAGCCGAATTATTCATGGTGCGTATGCTATCACGTTCGACCAAAAGACGGTTATTTTGTAATTTTATACTTTCATATTCAATCATTACACTTTTCATCTTTAGTTGTAATGCAAGACATCGTTTTTTCATAGTATCAAATGCCGTAGCGTGGCAAGTACTTTTTTTTAAATCAGCTATTAATAAAATTACTTTGTCTCTTTCAATTTTTAGCGCATCAGATAGTACCGATTTTTCGGCAATTGCGCGTTCGTACTTCGCTTTTAAAATATACAAGCTTTGCAGTACTTTAATTTTGTCAGTAGTAATTTGTGATGCACTGATTGTCATTTTTGAAGCATTATCTACTACTTTAAAATTGTAAAAGATGTTTCCTGTTAAGAATAAGAACAAAATCACATTTATGACGGTCAAATTAACAAATTTTTTTAAATTTTCCATAAAATTAGTTTATAAAGTGCATACTATGATGGATTTAATTAACTTAAAACTATAAAAAGTCATATATATCTACTAGTTTGTTTTGATTTATATTGTTACGATTTAATATACCGATTAGTAAATAATTTAGCACTGGTTATATAAATTAAAACCGATGCACATTGCCTTTTACGGCGATATATAAAATAGCTTTACTATAAAACCAGTTTGATTTTAAACTACTACTTTAAAAATAAACCCCGAAATTAATCGGGGTTTATGGTTTAATCAAATTTTGATTTTAATAAGAACTACTACCAACTTAAAAAAATGTTTTGAAAAAACGAATCAAACCTTTAATATTTGCGAAAAAAATGTGTGTTTGTTAATTTTCAACTTTCATTTCGCAGTACAAAGATCCAAAAGTCACTTTGATTAATACTCAGGAAAAACCCTGTTTTTTTTATAGGAAAAACACCCTGTTTTTTTTAGGTGTATTTCCTTTATAATAACTTGATATAAAAACATATATTTGTTTAATTATATAATTTTAACAATTTATTTTTATGAAACACAAATACATCACTGCATCGTTGACGATTACTTCTTTTTTACTTCTTTTAGCTTGTAATGAAGTTAAAAATCAAGAAATTGAAAAATCGAAAGCCGGCCGCATAATTCCTTCAAATATTATTTCTGTATCGCAGGCTGTTGTAATGCACGATGAATATGTAAAACGTATCGCACCTTTAATTGAAAAAGATAAATTGGCAACTCAAAACGAAGAGTATACTGCTACACAATATGTTTACATGAATTTAGATTCGCTAAAGCAATACATTGCATTTTTGGATAAAGTACAAGAAAAAAATAAGAAAAAAATATCAGGTTTGCGTGTTTATTTTGCGGCGTATCCGAGTGCGCAGGCGATAAAAAAAGCTAATTTTAAATCGGAATATCCCGGAAGGGAAACGTTTTTTATGGCACCAACTATGCAAGTAGCAAGTTCAAAATTATCGAAACAATTTAATGCTTTAGAACAAATTCCTTTTTACATTAGCCCATCAGGTAAGGATAAATATGTTGGCGAATACGTTGAAATTGATGGTCTACTTTGTAAAAGTGATGTTAAACAAAGCAAAACTAAGTCGACCATATCAAATGTAAAAAATGTAAATAAAGCCATAACTGAAACTAGTTTAATTGGCAACAGATTGCCAACGTGTCCACCTCCATTATAATTAAAATACATGACTTACATATCCTCATTCCCTGTTCTATTAGCAATGCTGACCGAAATATTGGCAGCTATTTTCGGGCTGTTTTATTATTACAAATATAAAAATAGCAGTCTTAAAGTTTTTGCCTTTTATTTAGTTTACATGGTAATTAATGAAAATTTGGCATGGTTTTATGTTTACTACTATAAAGTAATAGATATCCAAAAATCTGTAAACAACTCGTTTTTTTTTAACATATACTCTATTATCACTGCCTACGTATTTTTATATATCTATTATAAATCTATCAAAAGCAAAATAAGTAAAATAGGTATTATAATTATGGGAGTTTTTTATGCTTTAGTTAGTGTGGTTAATTGTTTTTATCATAGTTTTAGATATGAATTGACTGATTTTCCAGATCTTATTTTATCATTTATGATAGTTGCAGTTGTTATAATTTATTTGATTGAGATATTGAACTCAGACAAAATTATAATTATTAATAAATTATTGCTTTTTTGGATAAGTATAGCACTTTTGTTGTTTTATGTGCCCATAATTCCGTTTCAGGTACTTGCCAAGATAAACAGATATGCAAATGTGGTTCCACAATTTTATTTTATAAATGCTATGTTAGCCGGTACTTATTACATCATTTTTATTTTAGGTTTTATATGGAGTGGAAAGAATCAGAAGGACTAATACTGTCAGTTTTCGTTTTATTTGTGCTTTGTGGCTTACTCATCTTTTTGTTTATTGTATTTCAAAAAAAGAAAAACTATTTACTACTTAAACAAGCTGAAGATGCACAACAATTTGAAAAAGAAATTGGCGAATCGCAAATTGAAATTCGCGAACAAACCTTACGAAACATAAGTTGGGAGCTACATGATAATATTGGACAGTTACTGACCTTAGCTAAAATTCAATTGCAAAGTGTTTATGACAATCCCGAACACATTAAGGATGTTAATGATAATTTGACAGCAATATTGCAAGAAGTTCGCTCGTTGTCAAAAGTAATCAACCCCGATTACGTAAGTACAATTAGACTTAATGAAGTTTTGCAACTTGAAATGGATCGTTTTAATCGTTTAAACTATATCGAAGCTAAACTTGAAGTGAAAGGCAATTATACGGTAATGGATCCAAAAGCAGAAATAGTGATATTTAGAATATTACAAGAATTTTTTTCAAATACAATAAAACACTCCAGAGCAAAAAACTTATCCGTTATAATTGATTACCAACCAACTTTGGTTGTTATTTCAGCGCAAGATAATGGGGTAGGTTTTAATGCAAACGAACTAAATAGAAACGGTATAGGATTAATAAATATGAAAAAAAGAGGTGCCTTAATTAAAACCGATGTTAATTTACAATCGGAACCAAACAAAGGAACCTGCCTAATTATACAGCATAAATTAAATTAAACACAAATGAAAAAACATACTTTAGTAGTAGTGGACGACCATACACTTTTATCGCAAGCCATAGCAGGCGTAGTGTCGAGTTTTGATGATTTTGAAGTTTTATATACTTGTAAAAATGGGGCCGAGGTTATTGAAAAGTTTAAAAACCCAAATAATATTCCAAATATTGTACTGATGGACGTCAACATGCCAATAATGAACGGAATAGAAACAACGTCGTGGATAAAAGACAGCCAACCAAATGTAAATGTTATTGCATTAAGTGTTGAAGAAGATGAAAAAACTATTTTAAAAATGTTGCGTGCCGGTGCAAAGGGCTATATGCTCAAAGATACAGATAAAAAAACATTAGAAGTAGCATTGTTAAAAGTAATAGATACTGGATTTTATCATTCAAATTCCGTTAGCGAAATTTTAATGAATTCGTTTAATGGAAAAACAGCAGTAGACATTGTCTTGAAAGATAAAGAAATTGAACTCCTGAAACTAATTTGTACTGAGTTAACATATAAAGAAATAGCCGATATAATGATTGTTAGTCCAAAAACTATTGACGGCTATCGCGATAATTTATTTGTAAAATTACATGTAAAAAATCGAATTGGTTTGGTTTTATATGCCATTAAAAATAAACTTTTCGTACCGTAAATATAGTAACGTGCTAAATTCAGCTCCAAGGTCAACAAATGTTAATAACTAACTCAACGAAATTTATCTTCATATTTTGATAATCGTAATAAATCACTATATTTGCGTGTTACAGTAATTTACAGTATTTTATCATTATCATGAGCGACGAAATTAAAAAGAATAATTATTCAGCAGACAGTATTCAAGCATTAGAAGGTATGGAGCACGTAAGAATGCGGCCTTCAATGTATATAGGTGACACCGGTGTGAGAGGCTTGCATCATTTGGTTTATGAAGTAGTTGACAACTCTATTGATGAAGCATTAGCGGGGCACTGCGACACCATTTTTGTATTTATTAACGAAGATAATTCTATTACCGTTGAGGACAACGGAAGAGGCATTCCGGTTGACATGCATAAAAAAGAAGGTGTTTCGGCACTTGAAGTGGTAATGACTAAAATCGGTGCAGGCGGTAAGTTTGATAAAGATTCATACAAAGTATCTGGCGGACTGCACGGAGTAGGAGTGTCATGTGTTAATGCACTTTCCAATCATTTGCGTGCAACCGTTTTTAGAGACGGAAAAATGTATGAGCAAGAGTACGAAAAAGGAAAGGCAATGTACCCTGTAAAACAAATCGGAATTACAGATAAACGCGGTACAATGGTTACTTTTTTGCCTGATAATACTATTTTTACGCAAACAACAGAGTATAACTATGATACTATTGCAGCCAGAATGCGAGAGTTATCGTTTTTAAATAAAGGAATTACAATAACTTTAACCGACAAACGTCATACTAATGATAAAGGCGAATTTGAAGGCGAGGTATTTCATTCTCAGGAAGGTCTGAAAGAATTTGTTAAATTTTTAGACGCTGGTAGAGAGGCAATTATTTCGCATGTTATAAGTATGGAACTTGAAAAAGGTGAAATACCTGTAGAAGTTGCACTTATTTACAATACTTCGTATTCAGAAAACATTTTTTCGTACGTAAACAATATCAATACGCACGAAGGTGGAACCCATCTTCAGGGTTTTCGTATGGGATTGACACGTACTTTGAAAAAATATGCTGATTCATCTGGACTTCTTGAAAAATTAAAATTCGAAATTTCAGGTGATGATTTTCGTGAAGGTTTGACTGCAATTATATCGGTAAAGGTTCAAGAACCCCAATTTGAAGGACAAACTAAAACCAAATTAGGAAATAGAGAAGTAGTTTCGCCAGTATCGCAAGCAGTTTCTGAAATGTTAGAAAATTATTTGGAAGAAAATCCAAATGATGCCAGAATTATAGTTCAAAAAGTAATTCTTGCCGCGCAGGCGCGACATGCCGCTAAAAAAGCGCGCGAAATGGTGCAGCGAAAAACCGTTCTAGGCGGTGGCGGTTTACCCGGAAAATTATCTGATTGCTCTGAACAAGACCCAGCAAAGTGCGAAGTATATTTAGTAGAGGGCGACTCGGCAGGCGGAACAGCAAAACAAGGACGTGACAGAATGTTTCAAGCCATATTGCCTTTACGTGGTAAAATATTAAACGTTGAAAAAGCCATGCATCACAAGGTTTTTGAAAATGAAGAAATTAGAAATATTTTTACAGCATTAGGTGTAACTATCGGAACAGCAGATGACAGTAAAGCACTAAATTTAGAAAAATTGCGTTACCATAAAGTAATTATTATGTGTGATGCTGATGTAGATGGAAGCCATATTTCGACGCTAATTCTTACTTTTTTCTTTAGATTTATGAAAGAATTAATCGAGAACGGACATGTTTATATTGCAGCTCCACCTTTATACTTAGTTAAAAAAGGAAATAAAAAAGAGTACGCTTGGAACGATGATCAACGCGATTTAGCAAACGAAAGAATGGGCGGAAGTGCCGGAATTCAACGTTACAAAGGTTTGGGAGAAATGAATGCCGAGCAATTATGGGAAACCACAATGGATCCATCTTACAGAACGTTACGACAAGTTACAATTGATAGCTTGGCCGAAGCTGACAGAGTGTTTTCAATGCTGATGGGAGATGAGGTGCCACCACGAAGAGAGTTTATCGAAAAAAATGCAGTTTATGCAAAAATTGACGCCTAATTTTTTTAATGATTTTATTAAAGTGGTGGCGTTTTTTATTTTTAATATGCACTAGCATAATAATACTGCTTTATTAATAGTTTACGTTAATACAACATTTATATTATGCTGTATTTCTTATTTTAGTTGTTACTAATAAATGCCAAATTAGTAATGATTTTGAATATTTTTGAATCATAAAAAATATTGGATTAAAAAACGGTTCTTAATGGTAGCATTTAAAATGTGCGTTTTATACAGCGGTACTATTGTAGATTAAATTCTAATTGTAAATAAAAAAAATCGAAATTAAAATTGATTGCAATGAAAAAATGTTTTTTTTTAATACTTTTCACAACTTGTTTTACATTTAGTCAGCAAACAGATTTTAATAGTTTTATAAATGATGCCACATTTTTTTGTGACAAATATATTTCAACCACTTCAAATGCAGCAGTTTATCAATCATCATCAGCTTGGATGTCATCTGCTAAGAAACGAAAACGGTGGGACGTTACCTTGGGTTTAAATACAAATTTGTTTTTTATTCCTCAAAACGATAAAACATTTCAATTATCAAATTCAGATTTTTTATTTTTAAAAATCGAAAATCAAAATTCAATAAACGCAGAAACCGCATTAGGAGGAACAAATGTAAACTACTTGGTAGGTAATTTGGGAATCGAATTTCAGCCAGGCAATGTTACAACAATTCCAATTCGAATTGAAACGCCACAAGGAATAAACCAAAATGTAATTATTTATCCGTATTTACAAGCGGCAGTTGCAATAGGCTATGGCACCGAACTTGCTGTTAAATATTCGACAAAAACAAAATTGAAAAAAGGTGATTATCAAGTGTACGGATTTGGATTAAAACATAATTTAAGTCAATATTTTAAGGCATTACAAAATATAAAAGTACACCTTGCTGCTATGGCGAGTTTTTCAAGGGAAGAAGTTAATTTTGAATTTTTAAATGTCACAATTCCTTATATTGGATCAATTGGGATCAATGAAATATCGAGTAACGTATTTACGAAGCAATTTCAAATTAACGTTTCTAAAGAGTATAAAAAATGCGAAGTAATGGCCGGAATTATCATCAACAATAGTAATTTTAAATATGAATTTTCAGGAAGTGAGTCGCAAAATATAACCGGTGTTAAAGATATTTTGAATGAAAAAATTAAAGATATAGCAAAAAATAAAACTAGTATTATGGGGGAGTTATCAATTAGATACAATTTTAAAAAAATCTATATTCAGCCTGTCGTAGCATTTGGAAGGTTTGTAAATACTAATTTTTCAGTACAATATGAATTTTAATAAATCAAATAATCAATTAAATTAATATAAAATGAAAGTTACCATAGTAGGAGCAGGAAACGTTGGGGCTACTTGTGCTGATGCAATCGCATTTAGACGTATAGCAAGCGAAATAGTTGTACTAGATATCCGCGAAGGATTTGCTGAAGGAAAAGCGTTAGATATAATGCAGACCCAAACTACACTTGGTTTTAATACTAAAGTGGTCGGTGTAACTAATGATTACTTCAAAACTGCAAACAGTAATGTAGTGGTAATTACGTCCGGAATTCCAAGAAAACCTGGAATGACTCGCGAGGAGTTAATTGGTATTAATGCAGGAATTGTAAAATCGGTAGCCGAAAATTTATTACAACATTCACCGCAAGCAATATTTGTAATAGTTTCCAATCCGATGGATACAATGACTTACTTAACTTTTAAGGCATTAGGTTTACCCAAAAATCGGATTATTGGAATGGGTGGAACATTAGATAGTTCCCGTTTTAAAACGTATTTGTCACAAGCTATCGGAAAACCTGCTAATGATATTTCGGCAATGGTAATTGGTGGTCATGGAGATACTACCATGATTCCACTAACACGATTGGCAACTTATAATGGTGTACCAGTATCACAATTTTTGTCAGCGGACCAACTTGCTAAAATAGCAGCAGATACAATGGTTGGTGGGGCAACTTTAACCGCATTATTAGGAACTTCGGCATGGTATGCACCAGGGGCATCGGTTGCGTATTTAGTTGATAGTATTTTAAACAATCAACAAAAAATGATTGCTTGTTCGGTATATTTGGAAGGAGAATACGGACAAAGCGATATTTGTATTGGAGTGCCTTGCATTATTGGTAAAAATGGGGTTGAAGAGATTATCGATATAAAGTTAAATGATTCTGAAAAAGTATTATTTGAAAAAAGTGCAGCTGCAGTTAGAAATATGAACGAAGCATTGTAGGTTGATGGTTTTGTATATATAAAGACCGTTAATTCGGTCTTTTTTTGTTATAAAATTAAACCATTTGCTACCGATTATTTATATTTGACAAAAAAATAGTATGATCGAAATTGTTACATACGAGCCGCAATATGCACGAGCATTTCATGATTTGAATAAAGAGTGGATTACTACTTTTTTTGAAATGGAAGCCGAAGACTATAAGTATTTAGAAAATCCTGAAACTTATATTATAAATCAAGGAGGATATATATTTATCGCACTTTTCGATAAAAATCCGGTGGGTGCATGTGCCTTGGTTAAGCATGGAAATAATGAATATGAATTGTCAAAAATGGCAGTCAGTCCGAAAGCGCAAGGGCAAAAAATAGGACAATTATTGGTCGAAAAAATTATTGCTACTGCAAAAGATCTTGGCATAGCAAAATTGTACTTGATTACAAATTCTATTTTAAAACCTGCCATTGCATTGTACGAAAAATTAGGATTTAAGCATGTTCAAAACTTCACAAGTGTATATGCGCGAGGCGATGTAAAAATGGAATTGTTGCTGTGACGTGTTCTATAATATGATCTACAAAAGGGTACTCAATTTAAAAAAAATTAAGTATTTGATTTGACTACAACCATTTTATTTTTACATTTTGATATTACTTGTTGAAAGATGTACCACCGAATACGCATAATTATATATATTATCAAAAAATAATTTTTGTTAGTATTTTATTCTTTATAAAGTGGTAATGTTAAATACTTTTTAGTAGGATGCTAATTATTCAGTATTTTATGTTAATTTTATATCTATATTCATAATAATAACGAAATGAGGCAATTTTTAATTTTTTTATGTATTGTTTTTTCTAAATTTATTTTTGCTCAATCTATTCTTTGGGAAAAAAGTTTTGGCGGTTTAAACGCTGATTATCTGATGGATGCAATTTCCACTCCCGATTACGGGTTTATTTTAGCCGGCAGTTCATTATCGGGAAACACAGGAAATAAAACCTCAATTAATACTGGAGATTTAGATTATTGGGTTTGGAAAATGAAAGAAAATGGCGATTTAGAATGGCAGCAAAGTTTTGGCGGTAGTGGAGCCGATTTTTTACAAAGTATATCTTTAACGGTCGACGGTGGCTTTATACTGGCAGGAACCTCTAATTCAAATAAAGAGCACGATAAAGCCGATGATTCTCGTGGTTTAGACGATTTTTGGATTATAAAACTTGATGCCAAAGGAAGAGTTGAATGGCAAAAAACCATTGGAGGTAGCAGTCAAGAAAAATTGCAGAGCATTAAGCAAACAAATGATGGAGACTACATTATTGGCGGTTCATCGAGTTCCGATAATTCTGGGGAAAAAAAGACCGACAGTTTTGGCAATTTAGATTATTGGTTAGTCAAAATCGATAAAAAAGGAGAAATTATCTGGCAAAAGACTTTTGGCGGCAGGTACTTTGACGAATTACGTAGCGTTTTTGCTACAAAAGACGGTGGTTATTTTGTGGGTGGTTATTCTAATTCGCCTATATCTGGTAATAAAACGGAAGACAATTTGGGTATTGGTGATTATTGGGTTTTAAAACTTGATGCAATGGGTAATATTTTATGGCAACGAACTATTGGCGGCAATGCAGACGATCAATTGTCTGTAGTGCATCAATCATACGACGGAAATTTCATTGTTGGCGGTAACTCAAATTCTAATAGCACTGATGCTAAGCAAAAAAATAATGCACAAGGTACTGATTTTTGGATTTTGAAATTAGGATCTACTGGCGATACAATTTGGCAAGAAACCTATAATATCGCAGAAGTAGATTTGTTAAGTGCTGTAATAGAAAATAAAGATCATACTTTGCTTTTGGGAGGTTATGCAAAATCAGAACTAAATGGGTTAAGCAAAAAACAAAAAGAGGAACGAGAAATTAACGATTATGTAGCGATCAAGGTTGCAGAAAATGGGGCAGAACTTTGGCGAAAATCGGTCGGTAGCGATGGCGAAGATG
>JAYVGC010000042.1:0-4352 GCA_043772535.1 Flavobacterium sp.
TTAAAAAGATGTGTTTAATGATAAAGAAACACCTGAACTTTCTGGCACAAACCTGCAAACGCCACCAACGCATAATAAACCACCCCGTTGCCGGCCATAACTTATTGATAAACGGCTTGCATTTTTACGATAAGTACCTCCAAAATTATAATAGTGATTTCGTGCTTCTTGAATTTCATTGCCATAATTATATAAATCTGTTCCAAAAACAGATAAATTGGCATTTAGATTGACTTCTATTGTTGCACTTACCCAATTTTTTTTGTCGGAGTCAGCCCACATGTGTTCCCCTAAAATTCGCACTGATTTTGCATTAGCAAATTTATACGTGCCCTCGGCGGCTACAATATTTGTATTGACCTGTCCAAAAGTTTCTTCAACTAACTTTTTATTGTAAAATTGGTTGATATAGGTCAGCACAGACGACCATTTAGAATTCCATTTTTTGGTAATTTCTAAATTATAATCGGTAAAATATTTTTTATTAAATCCTAAAAAATCTGTTGTGTAATTTCTAGGCGTTTCAATAATATAAATGCCTTTTAACCCGTACCAATTCGAAAAATTAAAAGCAACCTTAGTACCATGTTTTCCGCCAAAAATAGTATTTTTTTTAATCGTATAAAACACATCTACCTGCCCTCCAATTTCACCTGATTTTGATATCAATTCGTCTGTAATAGAAACGTTAGGTTGCGATTGATAGACGTAAATATTTGCCAAATTAGTATGATGCTGTTTCGTTAAACTTGGCAAAAAATTTAAAATTTTATCATTAAATTGATTTCCTTTGGCTAAGCGATCTGAAAAAAAACTCATGTTTTCGAGCCTTCTAAAACTGGCATCTACACCAAAACCTTTTTTTACATATCCCACGTTCAGCAATAAGGCTGTTCCCGGCTTTATAAAATTATACTGCACTTTACCAAACTCAACAACTGGATCATCACTTTTAAAATTAAATTCTGATGATATATAAAAAGCAGTGCCTGAGTAGTTTATTCGTGCACCAAAAGCGGTCGTTAAATTTAAAAACCCAAGTGGCGTAGTCTGAATTTGCTCATCGCGACCCACAAAAGTACCGCCAATAAAAAGGTCGTTTTTTTCAAATTTCAATATTTTTGATAGTTGAATTTCAACATCTGCGCCATATATTTTGCCGTTTGAAACATTAAATCCCGAACGTTGTTGACCATAAATAGTTTTTAAGGTACAATAATCTGTTGGTTTAAAAATAATTCTTCCTCCTCGTAAAGCGTTGTTTAATCCTAATTGTCGGTCTTCCCAAGTTCGTAAAAGCAGTCCGCTACCAAATTGCTCATAAAAATAACCAGCAGTTAGATCTATTTTACTTGTTTTATATTGAACAAAGTAGGTCGCAACATTGGTTTTTTCGTATTTTGGATTAAAATTTAAAAGTGCTTTTTCGTTATACGATTCCAATTGAACTCCGGTATAAAAATTTTTAAAATTGGAGTTTAACAGTAAATAAGAGTTGGATCGCAACGGAAATTCAGGATGCTCCACATTTAATTGCTTATCGTTTAAATACCACTGCGCATTGGACTCGAAACCTCCCGAAAAATTTACTTTGTTTTGTCCGTAAGACAAACAAAATTTGCTTACCAGTAGGATTAAAAAATAATATTTCATTTTATAATGACTTTAATTTTTGAAATAAATTTGTTTCTCCAGCAGGAATATATCCATTTTGAATATGTACAATTTTATTATTTTTAACAACAATTGTGTACGGAATATTCACAATAGATAATGCTCTTTTAAAATCTTGATTTGTATCTAAAAGTATTGTGTAGAGCCAATCTTTACCATTTACTAGCGGTTTAACGCGTTTTACAGTTCTCGAATCATCGGTGGCAACAGCAATAATTTCTAAATTCAATTCTTTTTGCCAAGCAGGCATCAATTCGTTAATTTCATCTAATTCATTAATGCAGGGTGCACACCAAGTTGCCCAAAAAGAAAATATATAAATTTTATCTTTTTCTGAAAAATCTGATCTTAAGCTAACTGATTTTCCTTCACTGTTCTGCAAACTTAACTTGGGCAGTTCTTGTTGCGAAAACAACTGCGTTGATATAAGAAATAGACTAACAATAAATTTTTTCATTTTACTTATTTTATTACACAAATAAATAACAATTTTATAAGAAATTAAAATTTTTTTTACTTTATTTGTAATCTAAAATCAATTATATCAATTTATTATGAAAAAAATTATAATTGCATTCGTATTTATTTCTTTAAGTGCTAGTGTGTCTTGCAGCAAAAGTGATTCACCCGAACCTATTCAAACAGCAGGCACAGGAACGGTAATGAGTGGTCAATTTCAAAAACGGGTTTTAATTGAAGATTTTACAGGAGCGTGGTGCGGTTATTGTCCACGAGTATCTTACGCAATTGATCAATTAAAATCACAAAATGCAAAAATTGTTCCAGTTGCTTTACACCACAAAGCTGGTTCTATTAGTTCAGATCCTTATGATGTTTCGGCATTAGCAACTCCTTTGCGAACTCAAATCAATTTGCAAGGATATCCAACAGCAATGTTAAATCGCGTTACAGAATGGGATGCGCCCGAAAATTCTAATTTAGCACAAGTGCAAAGTTTAGCCTCAACTAGCGCTGGATTGGGTCTTGCAATGAGCTCTTCTGTTTCTGGTGGCAGCATTAGTTTAGATGTTAAAATTAAATTTGCCTCTGATTTTTCGGGATTAAGTCTCGTCGTATATATTTTAGAAGATAATTTAATTTACAATCAAACAAATTACACTTCTTTTTACGGCGGTACATCAACCATAGTTGGTTTTGAACACGATCATGTTTTACGAGCTAGTTTAACAAATATTTTAGGTGATGCCCTTGTTGGTTCAACAATAACAGGTCAAACTATTACCAAAAATTTTACTGTAAGCGTTCCCACCAATATTGCCAATGTAAGCAATATGACGTTTGTGGCTTTTGTAGTTGATGGTTCAAAAAAAGCAATAAATGCGCGCGCCGCTAATTCAGGCGAAAATCAATCGTTTGAAATAAATCCTTAAATAATTCAACTATTATTAAAAATCAGCTTGTTTGAAAAAGACAAGCTGCTTTTTTTTGTTTATTTTTGTGCTAAATAAACTAAAATGTACGAATCAAACGCAAATATACAGCTCACAATAAACAATAAAACAGCCACAATAACTTTTTTTAATGCAGCAAGTAATTCATTTACGAGCGAAATGCTTGCCGACTTAACAAATCAATTTAATGATTTGCATCACAACGATTTAGTAAACGTAATTGTTTTGCAAAGTAAAGGCGAAGGGCCCTTTTGTGCCGGAGCCTCTTTAAACGAATTACTATTAATTACCGATAGTACTGCCGGAACAGCATTTTTTTCGGGTTTTGCAAATGTTATAAATGCAATGCGAAAATGCTCAAAAATCATAATTGGTAAAGTACAAGGCAAAGCCGTTGGTGGCGGAGTAGGTCTTGCCGCAGCCTGCGATTACACCATTGCAACGATACAAAGTAGCATCAAACTATCTGAAATTGCAATCGGTATTGGTCCTTTTGTGATAGAGCCTGCCGTGAGTCGAAAAATAGGTACAATGGCATGCTCCGAATTAACACTTACACCGCATAATTGGCAAACCGCAACATGGGCACACCACAAAGGATTATTCACTAAAATAGTAGCAAATCAAACCGAACTAGACCAAGAAGTAACCCAATTGGCACATCAAATTAGCAATTATAGCAGCGAAGCACTATCAAAAATTAAAGAAGTTTTTTGGAACGGCACCGAAACCTGGGACCACCTTTTACTAGAACGTGCCAAAATTTCAGGTGATCTGGTATTATCAACATTTACAAAAAACGCATTACTGCAATTCAAAAAATAAATCAACAATGAGTTCTATTAGAATAACCAAACAATTTAGCTTTGAAACCGGACACGCTTTATATGGCTACGACGGAAAATGTAAAAACGTGCACGGGCACAGCTACAAACTATCAGTAACTGTAATTGGCACACCAATAAATGACGCAAACAACGTAAAATTTGGAATGGTCATTGACTTTACCGACCTAAAAAAAATAGTAAAAGAAGAAATAGTAGACCAATTTGACCACGCCACTGTATTTAACCAAAATACGCCACACATTGAATTGGCACGCGAACTTTCTAAACGCGATCATCACGTAATTTTAGTTGACTATCAGCCTACTAGCGAAAATATGGTGATTGATTTTGCACAAAAAATCATGATGCGTTTACCCCAAAATATCAAATTACATTCGTTAAAATTGCAAGAAACCGAAACCTCATTTGCCGAGTGGTA
>JAYVGC010000043.1:0-31134 GCA_043772535.1 Flavobacterium sp.
CTTTTGATACTTCTTGCCACCTGCATTGCGAAAGCACAGGTTGTAGTGCATGTAAACGTAGGAACGCCACCAGTTTGGGCCCCTGCGGAGCGAATTGAAGTTCAATATTACTATTTGCCTGATATTGATGCGTATTATGATGTGCCATTAGCACGATTTATTTACATCAAAAACGGAAATTGGTTTCGTTCTGCATCGCTTCCGTACCGCTATCGAAATTATAATTTAAAAAGAGGTGCCGTTATTTATTTAACAGATTATACCGGCAATGAACCTTATTTATTTCATAAAAATCATAAAATAAAATATGTTAAAAAAATGAAATATCACGAAAGTGATTTCGATAACAAAAATATCAACCACGAATACAACCACGATAACGGCAGCGGAAAAGAACATAAAAAAGGAAAAAAAATCAAATAGTAATAAAACATAATAATTTTTATTTACTAGTGAATTTAAATCTTGTTACACGACAAAAAAATCAATTGTTACAACATCGAAATTAGATATAAATGATTTGGGTGTTTGCATATAATAAAGTAGATAAAAATTTTCTTTACAGTGCATAAATTTAAATTTTTAAACTGATTTTCAATTAGTTGATAAGTTTTTTTGATTGACAGGTTTAAAATCACATAAACAAGTAAGTGATGGAAAGTAATCAATTTATAACGCGTATAGTAATGAATAAGGCAAAGCAGCATGCCGGCTTAAAAACTACAATTGTACTCTTATCTTTGGTGGTAGTGGGAAGTGTTTTTTATAATGTTAAGGCAGCAAATGACTCTCAAATTTTAACATCGACCGCAATACAAACTACCACTGAAAAAGATAAAGTTTTGCAACGGTTAGACCATTTAAAAGCCATCTATGATGCGGTTATAAATCAAAAATCAGCACTTTCGAATGAACTTATTATGCAACGAGAAAAAGTAATTGCACTAATTGCTGATTTGAATAAATCCAATAACACAGCAACTTCTGTACAGAATTTAAAAAACAGGTATTTTGCTTTAGAAACTAAAATGAAAAGCTTACTTGCTGAGAATAATAAGCTTAAATTACTAAATGAAACACTTTCGATAGAACGCGACAGTATGCAATCAGCAAATAGTGTAGCATTAAAATCAAACGGATCTTTAGTAGTACAAAACGGGAAGTTAAGTAAAAGCATCACGAAAGAGCAATCGTTATCTCTGATCAATTTAAAAAATTTTGAAGCTGTTAATGAGGAGACCGTAAACTCAAACCAAGCACTTGCTACACTGAACCTTCAGTTAAGTAAAACGGTTGCAAAGGCACAAAAGCTATCTATTTTAAATTTAAAATCAACAGCTGAACTGCAAAAAAGTTCAGGTAAAAAAGTAGATACTGAAAAGGCAAGCCGTACCAATTTTTTAAAGATTAGTTTTACAATAGCCGAAAACGCGATGGCTATGGCTGGGAGCATAACACATAATATTCAGGTCCTAGATCCAGATAATAATGTTTTAGGAGAGAAAAAAATTGAAAATTATGGAAATAAAAGATTGACATACAGTTGGACATCAACCGTACAATATGAAAATAAAGCAATAGATGTAACCGAAGAATTTGAGGTAAATGACTTGTTAACAGGTACATATTATGTTAATGTTTTTAATAAAGGAGAGTTGGTTTCTAAAACTAGTTTTAGTTTAAAATAAAATTTGTCTTGTCGTACTCGTAACATTCCCTTCATACTATAAAAGCTAAATTAATGGCGGTTTTTTTCAAAATTAATATCGTAATAAAAAAATAAAACTAGTCCATCACCTATTTTAAGTAGTTTATTTATAAGTTGTTACAATTTTGCTTTACTTTCTATACCATGTAAAATTAGGACAAATCACTACTTATTATAAGATGTTGCACAGCAGCCAAATACAGCTGTGAATTATATAAGTATTGGTACGTTTTATGTAAACAGTTTAATTTTATATCATTGAAATTTGTACTTGTTAGTAAACCGATTTACAGGCTGTTATAATAAATGCGAATAATAGAGACTTGTAATTGTGCGGTATTGAATTTTAAATAAAATAATAATTCATAAAGCAAACGGCAGCAACGATATAGAAAGTGCGTCAACTCAAAAAAACCTAAACTAGCGCAGTATAAATCGTAAAATTAATGACTTATAACCTCGTGTACAAATGAAGAAAATTATAACCATAACCGTAAATCCAACCATAGACAAAAGTATATCGGTACCGTCATTAATCGAAAATCAAAAATTGCGATGTACTGAAATAAAATGTGAACCTGGTGGAGGAGGTATTAATATTTCGCGAGCCATAAAAAATTTAGGAGGTACATCTACCGCATTATTTTTAGAAGGTGGCCATTATGGCGCTTATTTTATGCAATTATTTAAACAAAAGAAAATAGATTATAAATCGTTTAAAATCAAGAATGATACGCGCGAGAGTTTAATTATTTTTGATGAATTAAATACCAAACAATACCTGCTAGATATGGAAGGGCCGATTGTTTTTGAAACGGAATGGCAACCCTTGTTAACCTATATTACTACACTTAAAGGAGTAGAATATATAGTGGCTAGCGGAAGTCTACCTCGAGGTGTTCCGATAGATTTTTTTTCAAAAATTGCAAAATTATCTAAAGAAATTGGTGCGAAATTCATTTTAGATTCGTCTGGAGAACCTTTTCAATTAGCAGTCATAGAAGGGCTTTATCTTATTAAACCCAATTTAAAAGAAATGGGGATTTTAGCAGGTGTTCATAATATAGATAAAGAAACGGCGCAATCAAAAGCAATCGAAATTGTAAAATCAAAAAAATGCGAAGCAATAGTAATTTCGCTGGGTGCCGATGGAGCTTTACTGGTTACAGATAAATTTACAGAGCACTTTTTAGCCCCAAAAATTGAAGTTAAAAGTACAGTTGGTGCGGGCGATAGCATGCTGGCGGGTATAGTTTTGAAACTTTCAGAAAACGAAAATTTACAAGAAGCCGTGCGTTATGGTGTG
Source organism: Flavobacterium sp. (assembly GCA_043772535.1). Lineage (GTDB taxonomy): Bacteria > Bacteroidota > Bacteroidia > Flavobacteriales > Flavobacteriaceae > Flavobacterium. The sequence continues at coordinate 3,015 of JAYVGC010000043.1, forward strand.
GCATGTGGCGCATCGGCAACGATTAAATCGGGTACTGCCCTATGTCATAAAAAATCAGCCGATGATTTATTTAAAAAATACGATATTAGGGTTTTAACCGATTTAAAAAAATAGCGAGTTACCAATAATAATGACCGATACGCGCAGTACTATTTAATTAATATAATTTTACTATTTATGATAACATCCAACAAATTACCCGAAAAAAGCCCTAGCGATAAATTTTTTCCTGGTTATTCGTCGTATCCAGCAAGTGATGATATTTATCAAAAAGAAGACCGAACCGATGTAAATCCCGAAAATATATCTGAACTTAAAAATAACTTTTCAAACTTTGGTAAATGGAACGATAAAGATTTTAAAGAAGATTTATCAGGATATGATTTAGATGTTCCAGGTTCAGAACTCGACGACGTACAAGAGGAAATTGGCAGCGAAGATGAAGAGAACAATTATTACAGCATTGGCGGCGACGCGCACCATAATTTAGATGAAAATAATGAATAATATATAAATAAATCGTAAAATTCTAGGTAGTAGTTGAATTTTCGACAGACCTCAATTAATGAAAATTAATTGGGGTTTTTTGGTTTTTGAAAGTGATTTAAATGTAACATTTTTAACGAAATATATAATTAATTTTTTTTTAATGTTAGGTAACTTTACATGGCAATTAACTAATTAATTGTCTTAAAACAATAAAGTTATGGACACTAAAAATGCAACAATTTCTGCAACTGATAATTTGAAAGCAATTGAAAGTCATGAAAAAGCAGCACAACATTTTCAAGAGGCAGCAAAATACCATACGGATGCGGCAAAGTTTCATAAAAGCGGCGAAATGATTAAGGCGGAACATAGCTTACATAAAGCCATACAGCAAAGCACAATTGCAATTGATTTGCAAAATGAAGATAAAAAGTTACACGAAAAATACAAGCAAAAAAATATAAAATAAAGCAATTCGCACGTTTCGACGCTTATAAAAAAATATTTAAATACACGTAAAAAAAAATGGCAACATTATTATTGCTCCGCCACGGTCAATCGGTTTGGAATTTCGAAAATCGTTTTACTGGCTCAGCCGACGTTGATTTGTCACTACTTGGAATTGAAGAGGCAAAAAAGTCAGGGTTTTTGTTAAAAAAGTACAACATTGATATCGCTTTTACGTCTATGCTAAAAAGGTCGGTTCACACGTTAGAAATAATTTTAGAAATTATCGGAAAAAACATTCCTGTTTTTAAATCTGCGGCATTAAACGAGCGAAATTATGGTGACTTGCAAGGGTTAAATAAAACTGAAACTGAAAAAAAATACAGCATTTTACAAGTTCTATTGTGGCGTAGAAGTTTTAAAATTGCACCACCAAACGGCGAAAGTTTGAAAAATACTTATGATCGAGTAACGCAGTATTATCAATCGGAAATTGTACCTCAATTGCGCAATAATAAAAATGTATTAATTGTAGCCCATGGCAATAGTTTAAGGGCTTTGATAATGTATTTAGAAGATATTTCAGAAACTGCCATATCAGATTTTGAAATTGAAACAGGCGTAATAAGAATGTATTCTTTTGATAATAAATTTAAAATTAATCATATAAGTCAATCCTAAAATGCATCGTGCGATGAATCATAACTACACAATTATTGGAAAAGTTAAAACAGGCAAAAAATCGAAAGTAGAGTATGAATTAGCTAAATTTACCAATATAAGTAATGCTGTAATTACAAAAAACAAATTTTCGGCAAACGTACAAGTGCACTTTGATGCTACTTTATTTGACCTTCAAAATGAAATTGGTGGCGGATATAGTGATTATAAAATCGAAAAGGTTATACTTATAAATTAAGGCAAAACGTGCGTCACGAATGCATTTTTTTTGACGCAAATTTTGTCAACAACATGTTTACGAATCTGATAATTTTGGTATAGATTAAAACGTTAAGTATCTATTAAATGCGTAATTTGGTCTTAAAAAATGGATTCTCTCACTCATATTGCTATTGGTGCTTGTATTGGCGAAGCTTTTTTTGAAAAAGGCTTTGGTAAAAAAGTGATAATTTGGGGCATTTTAGCACAAAGTATTCCCGATATTGATTTTATTGCGGGATTTTGGTTTAATACTCCCGATACTTTATTTGCGCATCGTGGTATTACTCATTCTATTTTATTTGCAGTATTTATAATTCCTCTATTTGCGCTACTTGCGGATAAAGTGCATCGGCCGCACAACATACCTTTTAAAACATGGATTTTATTTTTTGGAACAGAGGTTTTTGCGCATTTATTTTTAGACGGATTTAATAATTATGGCGTAGGATGGTTTGAGCCTTTTAGTCACAAACGTTTTTCGTTTAATAGCATTTATGTAGCCGACCCATTTTTTTCGATCTGGGCAGGAATTGCGTTTGTGATGCTTTTAATTTTAAATTCAAGGCACACAAGTAGAAAAATTTGGTGGAAATGTGGCATTTATATTCCTTTGATTTATTTAAGTTATTGCATCCTTAACAAATTTAAAATAGATCGTGATGTAAACGAAATTTTACAAAAGCAACATATAGCTTACACCACTTATTTTACCACTCCTGCGCCATTACAAAACTGGCTTTGGTATGTTGTAGTTGCAAATCATAAAGGATATTATATTGGGTATCGATCGGTATTTGATAGTAAAAAGCAAATTAATTTTCATTACGTTTCTCAAAATAAAAATTTATTAAAAACAATCAAAAATAGTGATGATGTAAAAAAGCTTATTCGTTTTTCGCAAGGGTTTTATACGATAGAAAAAAATAACGACACCTTAATTTTTAACGACTTACGTTTTGGTCAAATTGTTGGATGGCAAAATCCGCATGAAAAATTTGCGTTTCATTACTACTTGCAATACCCAAATGATAACAAATTAGTGGTCCAACGAGGTCGATTTGCAAAATGGAATTGGACAGTTACTCAAAGTTTTTGGATGCGAATAAAAGGAAATTAATTTTGCTGTTTGAAATAAAAAGTAAATAAATAAAATACAATTCTCATGCATTTGTAAGCACTCCAATGGGCTATTTTTTTGAAAATTGTAGTGGCTTTTTTAATTTTTTTAGAAGTAATTTTTTCGCAGTTGTTGGTAATAATCTCCTCCATTGTTTGCCGAACTTCTTTACAAAAATTTGCATCTGTCAACTCCAAATTCAGCTCGATACTCGCATAAGCACTAATGTCATTTATATTATACGAGCCAATTGTCATCCAATGATCATCGCACACGGCAACTTTGGCATGTAAAATATTTTTTTGGTATTCATAAATTTCTATACCTTTTCGTAATAGCCAATCGTACAGCCAGCGCTCAGCATATTTTGCAATCATAACATCTGAAAGTCCCGCAACTACCACTTTAATAGTAACACCACGTTGTACTGCTTTGGCCATTTGACGACGAATTTTGGTGCCAGGAAAAAAATAACTACACAAAATTGTAATTTCTTTATTTGACGACGCAAACATATTCAAATAAGATTCTGAAATTTCATTTTTACGAAGCACCCAATCGTTGCGAATCATTTTTACAGCAACTTGATTTGTTAACGGAATTTTAAAATTTTTTACAACTTTTTCGCACTTTTTTGTATCGGTATTTAGTGCAAATCCGTTCCATGTTTTCCAGCACAATACACATAATTGCTGAGCGACATCACCTTCAACAAATAGTGCGAAATCAAGCCACGAAGGTTTGCCAGGTAAATCGTTGTAATGGTCTGCAATGTTTAATCCGCCTACTAAGGCGCTGTTTGCATCAATAACTACCACTTTATGATGCAGTCGGCGACCAAAATAAAAATGATTATTTCGAAAAATAGGTTCAAAAAATCGGAAGTTAATACCTGACTTTTTTAACTGAGTTGTAAAAGCATTTGACAAATCTTGAGAGGCATAACCATCTACTAACAAATTGACTTTTACTCCTCTAGAAACCGCTATTTGTAATGCGTTAGTAACTTTTTTTCCAGTTTCGTCGTTCGAAAAAATATAGGTTTGAATGTGAATACTATGTTTTGCATTAGTGATTAATTGAAGTAATAAATCAAAATATTTTTTACCACCTCGTATCAATGCTACACTGTTGTTTTGTGTATAAATAATCGGTGCTTTGTTAGATTTAAATTTCATGATAATGTGTTAAATTTTATACCAATATACTGTTTTTAAATTGATTATAATGTACGTATTATAAAAAAGAGACTGTAAAAGACGTTCGTGCTCTTAAAAAATTGACTTTTACCTTTTTTTTCTAGACTTACAAAAAATTAAATACACAGGCTGCTTTTAATTTTTTATTTCGGTTTAAAGTTGCTTTTATGCATAAAAATGATAGTTACTTAAGATACCAATTAACATCAAATTTTAATATGAACTGTTACTAATTTTACATTTACTGCATTGTTGAATTTAAAAAAAGACACAAAAACACAAAAATATTTATACACGGATAGATTAAAAAAGGTATGTACCAATTATATAAAATAAGATTAAAACGAGTAAAAAAAATATTTTTTTGTAGATTAATGCAATCAAAATGTGAGAATTATGTAACATTTTAAAATTATAGCGTAACAATTTTTTGTATTGAAACAGTAACATTTGTTGCTTATCTTTATAAAAAATAATTAATGAAGTTATTTATTAAATATATGGTCAGTAACCGATGTAAAATGGCTGTCAAAGAAGCTTTAAAATCTCTCGGGTTGCATTTTGTGCTAGTCGATTTGGGCGAAGTTGACATTATGGAAACAATAACGTCCGAACAACGATTACAGTTACAAAAATTGCTCAATGTTTCAGGACTTGAACTCATGGACGATAAAAAGGCAATGCTCATCGAAAAAATTAAAAATAGTATTATCGAAATAGTACATTATTCAGCGGAATTGCCTTCTATAAATTTTTCCGATTACATAAGCGAAAAACTTAATTTAGATTATACCTATTTATCAAATATTTTTTCTGAAGTTCAAGGCACTACAATTCAGCAATTTTTAATAGTGCATAAAATAGAGCGTGTTAAGGAACTATTAATGTATGACGAGCTTAATTTAACTGAAATATCGTATAAAATGCAATACAGTAGCGTTGCACATTTAAGTAATCAATTTAAAAAAGTCACAGGCCTTTCTGCTTCAGAATTTCAAAAATTAAAGCACAAAACTCGCAGACCAATAGAAGAAATAGGAAACTAAAAAAAAATGGTCAATAAAATAGATTTTGATAAAGTTCAAGAAGAGCGCAATATGTTTTTCAACCTTTCGGTTGATATGATGTGTGTGGGCACTTTTGATGGTAAGTTTAAAATTATAAATCCAGCCTTTTCATATACAATTGGCTACACCGAAAAAGAAATTCTCGACCAAACAATAGTGTATTTTATTCATCCAGACGATCAAGAAAAAACAGTTACTGAAATGGGCTTACTAGCCGAAGGTATTTTCTCTTCACCTTACGAAAACCGTTGTCGTTGCAAAGATGGAACTTATAAATGGTTGTCTTGGACTGCATCCGTAAAGGGGGACAACATTTATTTTGTCGCCAAAGACATTACAGAACTTAAAGAAACCGAAAAACGTGCCAAAGCATTGGTAATTGCTAATAAAGAGCTGGCTTTTCAAAATCAAGAAAAAGAAAATCGTGCTGATGAACTGGTCATTGCAAATAAAGAATTGGCTTTTCAAAATCAAGAAAAAGAAAATCGTGCTGATGAACTTGTACTTGCAAATAAAGAATTGGCTTATCAAAATGACGAAAAAGAAAAAAGAAAACAAGAAAACAAAAAATTAGAAGCATTTAGTTATGCTGCAAATTTAGCTTCACAATATTCTTTAAGCCTTATCGAAGCAAGTCGCGATCCTTTGGTAACAATCAATATTGACGGTAAAATTACCGATATGAATCAAGCAATGGTAGTGGCAACGGGTGTTTCGCGTAAAAAATTAAGAGGAACCGATTTTAAAGAATACTTTACTGATCCTAAAAAAGCCAGTAAAGTGTATAAAGAAGTGTTTTCGAAAGGGTTTGTAATTGATTATCCTTTAACAATTAAAGATCATAAATTGACCGACGTTTTATTTAACGGTTCGGTATACAAAGACGAAAATAAAAACGTAATTGGTGCAGTAATAGTAGCTCGTGATGTTACTGACCAAAAACGAATAGCTAATGAGTTACTCGAGGCCAAAACTTTTGCCGAATTAGCTACTGAACTTTCTGAAATTGCAAAAGTAAAAGCGCAAATGGCTACTCGACTCGCTGAAGACGCAGTAAAATCAAAACAGCAATTTTTGTCGAATATGAGTCATGAAATTCGTACTCCGATGAACGCAATTATTGGCTTTACAAAAGTAGTTTTGAAAACAAATTTGTCGCCAAAACAAAAAGAATATCTTGAAGCCATAAAAGTAAGCGGTGATGCGTTAATTGTATTAATAAATGACATTTTAGATTTAGCAAAAGTAGATTCTGGTAAAATGACTTTTGAGCAAGCACCATTTAAATTAGAAGCATCCATCTCGGCAATGTTGCATTTATTTGAAACTAAAATTCAAGAAAAAAATTTATTATTAATTAAAAAATATGATGATAAAATTCCAAAAGTAGTTCTAGGCGATGCCGTACGCTTGCATCAAATTATTTTAAATTTGGTAAGTAATGCTGTTAAATTTACAAATACCGGAAAAATTACTGTTGCAGTGAATTTAGTACGTGAAAATGACGAGCAAGTACTGATTGCTTTTTCGGTTTCAGACACAGGAATTGGAATTTTAAAAACAGAACTTACAACTATTTTTGAAAATTTTCAGCAAGCAGCAAGCAGCACCTCACGTATTTTTGGAGGTACTGGTTTAGGCTTAGCAATCGTTAAGCAGTTAGTTGAAGCACAAGGAGGTACAATTGTAGTACATAGTGAATTAGAAAAAGGTTCTACCTTTAGTTTTACACTACCCTTTACCAAAACAACTGAGCAGGCAGTAACTGAAATTGAACTATTAGAATTAGATGTCGACATTAACAATCTGCAAGTTCTAGTTGTTGAAGACATGGCATTGAACCAATTGTTGATGAAAACTTTACTCGATGATTTTGGGTTTAATTGTGAAATTACTTCAAACGGAAAAATTGCCGTTGAAAAACTAAAAACCAAAACATATGATATTATTTTGATGGATCTGCAAATGCCCGAAATGGACGGCTTTGAAGCGACCCAATATATCCGGTCTGTTTTAAAATTAAACACCCCTATTTTAGCGCTAACGGCCGATGTAACAACAGTTGATGTAGAAAAATGCAAAAAAGTTGGCATGAATGACTACTTAGCAAAACCAGTTGACGAAAAATTATTGTACCGGAAAATTATAAGCTTAGTTAAAAAAAATATGTTAGACAAAAAAGATACTATAATTAAAAAAGTAAAATCAGAAAATATTAGATATATTAATTTAAACTATCTTAACGAACGAACCAAATCAAATCCGGTACTTATGATTGAGATGATTTCGTTATATTTAGAACAAACGCCTGCTTTAATAGCCGCAATGAAATTAAGTTTTCAAAACCGCGATTGGGAAACCTTGCAAAAGGCAGTTCATAAAATAATACCATCGTTTTCAATAATGGGAATTGATGTAGGATTTGAAAAAATGGCGCATAAAATACATGAATACGCAGCGACAATGCAAAACACCAGCGATATCAGCGTTTTAATTATCGAATTAGAAGCTGTTTTATTGCAATCATGCGATGAACTACTCGAAGAAATACAACTTATAAAAAATAAGAAATAATGACCGATTCCAACAAAATACTACTTTTTTTGGTTGATGATGATGCCGTATTTTTAAAATCATTAGAAATTGATTTTTTACACCATGCGGATTTTATTATCCAAACATTTGCAACTGGCGAATTGTGTGTAGCCAACTTATATCATAAACCAGATCTTGTTATCTTAGATTATCATTTAGACGGTATTCAGCGATTGGCAATGAATGGGATTGCAACTTTAGACAAAATTAAGGCTTTCAACGAAGCTATTCCAGTAATAATGCTCTCGTCGCAAGATAAAATTGATGTGGCGATAAGCTGTATGCATCATAAAGCGAGCGATTATGTAGTTAAAAGTGAAACAGCCTTTATGCGATTGCAAAAAATTATCACCTCTATTTTTGAGTATGATAAAATGGAAAAAAAATTAAATTGGTATATGGAACGAATGTAACTGGTGCATGGGTTGTACTTTGCAGTTATAATTTGTAAAGTATAAGTTAAAAGAAGGTATAATTTTAAACCTACATTTTGTACTCATTATATTTGCGAGTTTTTGTTCATTTTTGTCAAAGTTATTAGTTTAGTTATATAAAAATTTTGACAAAAGTGTTCATTTAGTTTTGATTTTATAGCCTTATTTGAGTTAAGTCGTAGTGCAATACGTTGGTTACACCAGCATTAAAAATTAAGTTAGTTTGTTAGTTAAAAATTAATTAAAAGCGAAAAGCATCTTCTAAAATGAAGGTGCTTTTTTTATTTTAAAAAAATCATATACTGCAATTTCATATATGTAAATTGTGTAATCTATTCTCTAAAAAATGTAATTATTTCATTATCAAATGGTAGCATCTTTGTAATGTATTATTAGTAAAACAAATATAGTGTTTGTAATAACAAAAATGGAGCAGTGCTATATTTTACAAAGCGCACTGAGATACGAACTGCAATTTAAACCAGTTTTAAAAATGGAGCTTATGACTACTATTTCAAATTTACATATTATTATAAAAATAATTTATTCATCAAAATACTTTTAAATACTAACTTTTAAATACATAAAAATGAGCAATTTACTGTACACTGTGGCATTAATTCTGGTAATTTTTTGGGCTTTAGGATTTTTTGCTTTTCATATAGGCGGCATAATTCACATTCTTTTGGTAATTGCTATTATCGCAATTTTATTTAGAATTATTAAGGGAAATGATCCAATTTAAATAATAGGACCTTACCTAAAAAAGAATTTATTTTTGGTAAAAACCTAAATCATCATGCAACTGTGTAGTTGTAAAAATCAAATTTTTATTTACTTTTTTTATACGTTATAAAACGAAATAATCAAAAAAAAGTGTGTCATAAAGCAAAAAAATAATTATAATTAACATCGGCGAAATGAAAAGCTCAATTTTTTTAGTATTCTCAATTCTCTTTTGTAGGTGTGCTTTAAATGCACAAATGAATCAAATAAAACGAGTTACTGACGTGACTTTTGGAATAAAAGCGGGTACAAATATCTCAAATGTATACGATACAAATGGCGAAAACTTTGTTGCTACGGGTAAATTTGGATTCGTAGGTGGTGGGTTTGTAACTGTTCCTTTTGGTGAATATTTTGCCGTTCAGCCAGAACTTTTGTTTTCGCAAAAAGGCTTTTCGGGTATTGGAACATTATTAGGTAGCAATTATAATTACGAAAAAACTATAAACTTTTTAGATATTCCGATTCTGTTTACTTTTAGTCCTATTAAATATATTTCGGTTGTTTTTGGTCCACAATTCTCGTTTTTAATGAGCTATAAAAACAGCTTTAATAATACGTTCATAAGCTCATTGCAAATACAACAATTCAACAACGAAAATATCAGAAAAAATATTTTCGGATTAACAACAGGTGCCGATTTTAATAGTACTTATAATACTGTTATAGGAGTACGAGCAAGTTGGGATTTACAACAAAACAATACCGTTGAAACAGCAACACCCCGATATAAAAACGTTTGGTATCAAATAACGGCGGGGTATCGATTTTAAATTTTGCACGCAGTAGTATTAAAAATTAATTTAAAAATAAAAAAAATGAACAATTCAAAAAATGCATCAAAAGCAGTTGGAGCAGTGGCACTAGGAGTATTAGCGGGAACAGCCCTTGGCGTACTTTTCGCACCGCACAAAGGATCAAAAACACGTAAAAAAATTGCTGGTAATGCAAAAAAAATGGCAAAAGAAGCGCAGCAAAAAGTAATGAATCAGGTTGAAGCACTAAAAAATAAAGCTTTAAAACTTGAACAAAAAGCCGAAGACAAATTAACCGAGTTTAAAAATAGCCTTGAGGACACCGCACAAGATTTTGCACAAAATAAATAGCATCACGTTGCACAAATAATGGTTAAAAATTTAACCTAGTAGCCATTTAACCTTAAAATGTACTGCATAGTAAAACAATGTTTTACCATTATTAAAAAAAATGCACAGGGCATGTGCTATCAGCTATTTTTATTTTTACCATTACTTTAATTTTTTTACTACAGAAAATTTTATAGTAAAGTGAAATAATATTAAAATCATAAGGTACTAATATGATGATGAAAATGCACAATTAATAATCTACTAAAAAAGTATAAAGATGAAAAATTCAAGAAGTAAATGGGTAACACTAGCTGTATTAGTTTCAGTGGCAGTAATGGGTTGTAAAAGCGACACCGAAGAAAAAAGAGAAAATTTGGAACAAGCCACCGAGGACGTTACAACCGCTAAAGAGGAGGTAGAGGTAGCTAAAGAAGAACTAACCGCAGCACGCATGGATTCTATAAACACGTATGTAAAATATAGAGCAGAGGTAGATGCGAGGTTGGCTGAAAATGACAAGCAAATTGCTGAAATTAGAGCAAATATAAAAACTCAAAAAGCTGCAATTCGTACTAAAATGAATCAAGATTTAGATGTTTTAATGCAAAAAAATGAAGATTTTAAAATTGAAATGAAAAAGCAAAAAGACGGTGCGTACTCTAGTTGGGAACGTTTTAAACAAGATTTTAATTCTAATTTAGATAATTTAGGAAAATCTATATCAGAAATGGCAGAAAATAACCGAAAAAAATAGCCCTTATTTTTATTATTAATTTAGTTGTTTATACACAAACTATTTTTGAAAATACAAAGTTTAAAAAGGAAACAAAATGGTAACTGTAAAAAAAGAAGGTATTGTTTTAGAAAAAACGGCACTCGATTTTGAAAATGAAGGGGTTTCTAATCCAGCCATTATGCAAGATGGAACTACTGTTCATATTTTTTATCGAGCTGTCCGAAAAGGAAACTATTCAACTATCGGATATTGTAAACTTGATGGTCCTTTGACCGTTATAGAGCGGCACACCTTGCCACTGCTGGCTCCTCAGTTTGATTATGAATCACATGGAATTGAAGACGCTCGAGTTGTAAAAATTGAGGGAACTTACTACATGACTTTTACAGCTTATGATGGAGTCAATGCTATGGGAGCATTAGCAACTTCAACCGATTTAGTCACGTTTGAACGTCACGGAATTATTGTACCACAAGTAACCTACGAGGAGTTTAAACGTTTGGCAGAAAGCAACAAGCATTTGAACGAAAAATACGAACGCTTTCATGTACATAATAATATTTTAAATAATCCTGATAAAAAAATGTTTTTATGGGATAAAAATGTCATTTTTTTTCCAAGAAAAATAAACGGCAAATTTTATTTTTTGCATCGTATTCGACCTGATATTCAAATTGCATCTGTTTCATCTATTTCAGATTTAAATAAAGAATATTGGACTGATTATTTTTTGCATTTAGATGCCAATATACTACTTTGCCCAAAACACGAGCACGAAATTAGTTATATTGGCGGCGGTTGCCCTCCTGTAGAAACGCCTGAAGGTTGGCTTTTAATATATCATGGCGTACATGATACTGCTGAGGGTTACGTGTACTCGGCATGTGCAGCACTCTTAGATCTAGAAAATCCTAATATAGCCATTGCGCGTTTGCCGTATGCACTGTTCAAACCTGAATTGCCTTGGGAATTAAAAGGTGAAGTTAGTAATGTAGTTTTTCCTACTGGCACAGCACTTTTTGACGATAAATTATATATCTATTACGGTGGTGCCGACAAAAGAATAGCCTGTGCATCAGTATCTTTAAAAGATATAGTTGCTGAGTTATTGTTATTTAAAGTTTAAAATTTTTACATCAAAATAAATAAAAAGTCAAAGCTTCTTTCCTTTAATTGATAACAGAAATAATATCGAAACGAGGAAAGTGGACTGGCTTTTATATTAAAATCAAAATTGTATTGTACATTATTAAAAAATCAACCCAATGAAAACAGTATTGACCAAATCTTCAAATCAAAGTTTAATTCTGTACAAAGACCCGCAAAGTTTTGATTCAGCATATGCAATGTATTCAAAAAAAGAAGCAACTTATACAAAAGTTATGAAACCAGAAATTTTGTTCATTACCTCGTTTCCAAATCGCGAATGTGGTATTGCAACTTATTGTGAAGATTTGTTACAATCAATTCATGATAAATTTGGTAGTTCGTTTAATTTACAAGTGTGTGCGTTAGAAAGCGATGACAAAAAGTACGAATATCCGGAGTGTGTAAAATATGTTTTAAAAACCAACGAACTCGCTAACTATTATGATTTGGCTCAAACAATTAACGAAGATATCAGCATAAGTTTAGTTTTTATTCAACATGAATTTGGTTTGTTTGGTGGCAAATTGGGCGATTATTTTATTCAAATCCTTTCATTAATTAATAAACCTGTCATTACCACTTTTCATACCGTTTTGCCAAGCCCCGATTTTAAACGCAAAAATGTTGTAAAAGCAATCGCAATCTTAACCGATAAAATTGTTGTTATGACTAAAAAGTCAGCTAAAATTTTACAAAATGATTATGACATTCCTATCGAAAAAATAGAAGTAATTCAGCATGGAACTCATTTAATTAGTTCTCAAAATGCGATTGAAAAAACAGATAAAAATTACTTTGACAATCGTTTTGTACTGACCACATTTGGATTATTAGGAGCAAATAAATCAATAGAAACAGCACTTGATGCTTTACCTGCAATTATTGCTAAGTTTTCAACGGTTTTATATTTAATTATTGGAAAAACGCATCCCGAAATTCTAAAATCAGAGGGCGAAAAATACCGTACATTTTTAGAGCAAAAAGTAATTGATTTAAACTTGCAAAACAATGTTTTATTTATAAATAAATACTTGCCTTTACACGAATTAATCCAATATTTGCAACGTACCACAATATATTTATTTACCTCAAAAGACCCTTTTCAAGCGGTAAGTGGCACCTTTGCATACGCTATGGCAAGTGGCTGTCCGGTAATTTCAACTCCAATTCCGCATGCTAAAGAATTACTTAAAAATGGTACCGGAATTATTGTTGATTTTCAAAATCCACTGCAATTAGCTAACGCTACAAAACAGTTATTATCAAGTCCAAATTTATTACAACAAAAACGTTTAAACGGATTACATAAGATTGTGCCAACAGCATGGCAAAATTCAGCAATTGCTCACATCGATTTGATAAACAAACAATTAAAAAATCAAAGTAATCTAAAATTTGATGTACCTGAAATTAGTTTAAAACATATAAACAGATTAACGACTAAAAAGGGAATGTTGCAATTTTCTCAAATTGATGTGCCTGATAATGGATCAGGATATACCATTGACGATAATGCAAGGGCACTTGTTGCAGTAACCAAACACTATCAACTTACGGGCGATAAAACTGACTTAGGATTAATTGAAACCTATCTAAAATTTATTATTTCTTGCCAACAAGAAAACGGAAGTTTTTTAAATTATGTTGATATAAACGGTGATTTTTTAGATAAAAATCATGACGAAAATTTAGAAGATGCCAACGGAAGAGCCATTTGGGCGCTAGGCGAATTTACTTCTTTTCGACTACTTTTTGATTCTTATTTTATAAAAATGGCTGAACATTCGTTAAATAAATCACTTAAAAACATAGTCAAATTACGGTCTCCAAGAGCCATAGCATTTGCCATAAAAGGACTGTACCATTATAATTTACATAAAAAAGAATTTAGAATTAAACAACTCATTACCAGGCTTGCTGATGATTTGGTTTCTAAATACCGAGGCGTATCCGACAGTAAATGGAATTGGTTTGAAGATTATTTAACCTACGGAAACAGTGTTTTGCCTCAAGCAATGCTGTACGCACATTTAGCAACGGGTAGCGATTTATTTAAAAAAGTTGCCTATAGTAGTTTCGATTTTCTATTATCAATACTATTCAAAAAAGATCAAATAAAAGTAATTTCTAACCAAGGTTGGCACGTTAAAGGAAAAGTCTCCAATAAATTCGGCGAACAGCCTATTGATGTTGCATATACGGTTTTGGCTTTGGACCTTTTTTATGATGTTTTTAAAGACAAAAAATATTTAGATCAAATGATAATTGCATTTAATTGGTTTTTAGGAAAAAATCATTTGCATCAAATTATTTACAATCCTTGCACGGGCGGATGTTATGATGGTTTAGAAGAAAACCATATCAATCTAAATCAAGGAGCAGAATCTACAGTAAGTTATTTGCTATCGAGATTAACAATCGAAAAATATGCTTTTAATGACAGTTCTTTTGGTGATAATGAAATTGACGAATTACAGCATCATACACTAACAGAAAAAACAACGTTGAAAAGAAAACCACGTAAACTAACTTATTTTAAACAACTAGTAAACATGATTTTTTATTAATTTTTCAACTAGATGTTTCGTTGATTTTGTCAAATTGAATTGTACACTGGCCTAGGATGTAACAAATTATAAATATATTTTTCATTTTTTTTTGATTAATTACACCATGTTTTTGTTCCAAAAAAGCGAAACAAAAAACTCGTAAAATTTAAAAAAAACAATAGTATTGATGAACACAAATTTTAGCATATTAACGCCGTTTAAGTCATTCTTAGCCGAAGTCGGAGCACTTTTTAGCTTTACTGTTCGATTTTTTAAAGAAGCATTTAAACCTCCTTATGAATTTAAAGAGTTTTTAAAACAATGTTACTATATGGGCAACCGATCGTTAGTACTTGTCGTAATCACAGGATTTATAATTGGATTGGTTTTTACATTACAATCACGTCCTACTTTAGAAAAATTTGGTGCTGTTTCTTGGATGCCATTGATGATAAGTGTATCAATTATTAGAGAAATAGGACCGATTATTACAGCATTAATTTGTGCCGGAAAAATAGGTTCAGGGATAGGAGCAGAGCTTGGTTCGATGCGTGTTACAGAGCAAATTGATGCCATGGAAGTATCAGGAACTAACCCGTTTAAGTACTTAGTAGTTACCCGAATTTTAGCAACCACTTTCATGTTGCCTATTTTGGTTTTTTTTGGCGATGCAGTTGCACTATATGGCTCGTTTTTAGTCGAATATTTTAAAGGCGACGTGTCATTACAACTCTATTTTAACAAAGTTTTTTCATCAATAGAATTTAGTGACTTACTACCCGCAACGGTTAAGACTTTATTTTTTGGTTTTGCCATCGGTTTAGTTGGTTGTTACAAAGGGTATAATTGTGTTGATGGCACAGCTGGTGTAGGTAGAGCAGCAAATGCAGCAGTAGTTTTTACCTCAATACTGCTATTTATCATCGATTTTATTGCTGTTTTTATAACCAACATACTTTATTATTAAGGTCATGAAAGAAAAAAAAATACTTCAAAAACCAATTATTGAAATTATTGATTTACACAAAAGTTTTGGAGATAAACAAATTTTAAATGGCTTCAATCTCGTTTTAAATGAAGGTGAAAACATTGTGGTAATGGGCAAATCGGGTTCGGGAAAATCAGTAATGATAAAATGTCTTATTGGTTTAGAAGAATACGACAACGGATCAATAACCATAATGGGAAACGACATAAAAAAATTTGATACTGATGAAGAGTTGGATGATTTTAGAACTGAAATTGGCTTTCTTTTTCAAGGAAGTGCGTTGTACGATTCAATGACCGTTAGGCAAAATTTAGAATTTCCATTGTTGCGTCATCCAAAAAAATTTGGCGAAATTAATGATACGACGCCTTTAGTAACCGAGGCTTTGGAAAGTGTGGGTCTTGCCTCAGCGATTGATTTAATGCCTAACGAAATTTCGGGCGGTATGCAACGAAGGGTAGCTTTGGCAAGAACACTTATTTTAAAACCCAAAATTATTTTATATGATGAACCCACAACAGGGTTAGATCCTATAACATCTGGCGAAATTATCCAACTAATGAAATCAGTGCAACAAAAATATAAAACATCTTCAATCGTAATTACACACGATATAGATTGTGCTCGTTTGGTAGCAGACAGAATGATTTTATTAATAGATAAAATAAATTATAAAGAGGGTACATTTAAAGAATTAGAAGCCTCAAAAGACCCAAAAATTGCCGAATTTTTTAAATAAACTAAACTATGGAAAGCGAAGCCCCACAAAAAATACGATTAGGTTTGTTTGTTATTATAGGATTATTACTTTTTTTAGTAACAATTTACTTAATTGGTAGCGAACAAAGCATGTTTGGAACTACATCAAATATCAAAGCTATTTTTAAAGATGCCAACGGATTACAATTGGGAAACAATGTTCGATATTCGGGTATTAATGCTGGTACTGTTAAAGAAATTGAAATGATAAATGATACCACAATTAATGTTACAATGCGCATTGATGAAGCTATTTTTAAAAATATCCGAAAAAATGCCGTTGCCACAATTAGTTCCGATGGTTTGGTTGGTAACATGATTGTAAGTATTGTACCTGGTAAAGCAAGTGCAGCAAGCGTGGTCGACAATGATATAATAGCGACCAAAAATAAAATGAGTGTTGATGCAATGCTTGCTACATTAAACAAAACAAACCTTAATGCTGCGTTACTTTCGGTAGATTTACTCAAAATTTCAAATGAAATTTTGAAAGGTAAGGGCGCTATTGGTACCATGATTAGCGATACTGTTATTGCAAACGATTTAAAAGGAACAATGAAAAACTTAAATAAAACTACTAAAGGAGCCGCGGCAACTGCCGAAAACTTAAATAAGTTGGTACTTTCTTTAAACAATAATAATAATGTGGTAGGGGTACTAAAAGATTCGACGGTAGCCAATAAGATAAAAAAAATTGTTTCTAATTTTGATGCTTCTTCAAATAATTTGAACAAAACTATCTTAAATTTAAAGGACGGCAAAGGAGCATTAAATTACTTATCGAATGATCCAAAACTTGTAAAAAAAATAGATTCTACTATGTTTCATGTCAACCAAGCAAGCATTAAATTGAACGATAATTTAGAAGCGCTAAAAAGCAACTGGTTTTTTAGAGGTGGCATCAAAAAAATGGAAAAAAAGAGAGCAGAAGCAAAAGCAACACTTTCTAATAAATAGTTTACAGTGGCTGTTCTTGATTATTTTTGGACAAAAATAATACGAATTTGAGGCGTTTTTATGCACTATAATTTTATGTTTTTTAAACTTTTTTACTATACTATATAATCTTAACAGCAATGAAACCAGATACTACCGCCATAAAATACTGTTGTCCAATGCACTGCGAAGGTCAAAAATTATATAGCAAAAGAGGTGCTTGCCCGATTTGTGGTATGGATTTAGTGCCGCAGGTTATAGCAGCGCAAAGCATGCAATATACGTGCCCAATGCATCCTGAAATTATTAAAAATAATTCGGGTACTTGTCCAATTTGCGGTATGAATTTGGTACCCATGCAACCAAGTGAATCTGAGGAGCAAAAAAATTATAAAGAGGTACTTATTAAAATGAAAATTGCGGTGGTTTTTACAGTTCCTGTTTTTGCCATCGCCATGATAACAATGGTACCTAACAATGCGCTGCTCAGTATAATGGATGCCTCAAAATGGAATTGGGTGCAATTTATACTATCAATTCCGGTCGTTTTTTACGCATGTTGGATGTTTTTTGTTCGAGCGTTCCAATCTGTAATCACTTGGAATCTGAATATGTTTACGCTTATCGGACTAGGAACCGGGGTTGCATTTTTGTTCAGTATAGTAGGCATGCTTTTTCCTTCCATTTTCCCTGACGAATTTAAAACCGATACAGGAGCAGTTTTACTATACTTCGAAGCTACAACGGTAATTTTAACATTAGTATTATTAGGGCAATTATTAGAAACTAAAGCGCACAGCCAAACCAGCACTGCAATCAAGGAATTATTAAAACTTGCGCCAACTGAAGCTACTTTAATAATTGATGGGGTTGAAAAAGTAATTTCAATTAACGATATCAAAAAAGGTAATTTATTGCGTGTAAAACCAGGTGAAAAAATTCCGGTTGATGGAAAAATTACCGTTGGCGAAAGTAGTATTGACGAAGCAATGATTACTGGCGAACCTATTCCTGTTGATAAAAAACCAGGCGATGCGGTAAGTGCTGGAACCATAAATGGCAATAAGGCTTTTGTAATGATTGCAGAAAAAGTGGGTGCTGAAACGTTGCTTTCGCAAATTGTTAAGATGGTTAATGATGCCAGCAGATCGAAAGCACCAATTCAGAAATTAGCGGATAGCATTGCCAAATATTTTGTGCCAATTGTAGTACTTATTTCGGTTATTACTTTTGTTGTTTGGGCAAATTTTGGTCCAGATCCTGCTTTAGCTTATGGTTTTATAAATGCAATTGCGGTATTAATTATTGCCTGCCCATGCGCATTGGGTTTGGCTACACCAATGTCGGTTATGGTGGGCGTAGGCAAAGGAGCGCAAGCCGGCATCTTAATAAAAAATGCCGAGGCGCTAGAAAACATGAATAAAGTCACTGTTTTAATAATCGATAAGACAGGAACAGTAACCGAAGGAAAGCCATCACTAGAAAAAATATATTCAATACATAATGATGAAGCTAATTTATTAAAAATCATCGCTTCGATAAATCAGTACAGCGAACATCCATTGGCGCAAGCAGTTGTAAACTATGCTAAAATAAAAAATAGTTCATTAGTCAAAGTTGACGATTTTGAAGCCATTGCGGGAAAAGGAGTTACCGGAACAGTAACCAATAACAAAGTAGCATTAGGTAATAAAAAACTAATGGAACAATTTAAAGCAACCATTTCTGACGATTTAGAAAACAGAATTATTGCTGAACAAAAATTAGGAAAAACCGTTTCATACATTGCTGTTGACGGCGTTGGCGTTGGTTTTGTTGCCATTACAGACAAGGTAAAAGCAACAAGTGCAGCGGCCATTAAAGCATTAACGAGTAAAGGTCTTGAAATTATTATGATTACAGGCGACAATGAAAATACTGCAAAATTTGTAACGGAGACACTTGGACTTAAATCATTTATTGCTAGTGCCTTACCCAAAGATAAATTAAACGAAATTAAACGATTACAAGCGCAAGGTAAAATTGTAGCAATGGCTGGTGATGGTATCAACGATGCACCTGCACTAGCGCAAGCCGACATAGGAATTGCAATGGGAACCGGAACCGATGTTGCTATTGAATCGGCAAAAATTACTTTAGTAAAAGGCGATTTGCAAGGCATTGTAAAAGCCAAGAGTTTAAGCCGCGCAGTAATGAGGAACATTAAACAAAATTTATTTTTTGCTTTTTTCTACAATATATTAGGCGTGCCAATTGCAGCTGGGGTTTTATATCCTGCTTTTGGAATTTTACTTTCACCGATGATTGCTGCTTTAGCCATGAGTTTTAGTTCGGTTTCTGTGATAGTAAATGCGTTACGATTAAAGAATTTGAAACTTTAAAAAAATAAATTGGGCAACAGCAAGACTGAAGACTGGGCAACAGCAGATCTGACGAGATAAATAAATAGTTCAATTATGAAAAGTTCAAAATTAATTGCAGTAAAAATGGGTTCATTATTAACATTATTTTTAATGTTGATTTCGTTAAATGCAAATGCGCAAACGGCCAAAAAACATGCAACGATGAAAGATTGTTGCATGATGAAAGACGGTAAAATGATGGTTATGAAAGATGGAAAAACGATGTCTATGGATAAAGACATGACCATGAAAAATGGAACAATTTGCATGACCAATGGCGAATGCACTATGAAAGATGGTTCAAAAATGCAAATGAAAAACGGAGATTGTATGGAAATGAGCGGGAAAATGTGTAACGATAAAATGAAAAAAATGGAAACCAAAAAGATTAAAAAAACGGCAGCAATGGATTACAGTTGCCCAATGCATCCAGAGATTACCAGTAATGAAGCAGGTAAATGTTCTAAATGCGGCATGAATCTGGTTAAAAAAGCATAATTATATTTTTTTTAATTGTCCTAAGTTTTTTTGAAGGTTGTTTATATAGTTAACAAAATTTAGGACAATTTTTTTTAACAAAAAATTGGTATTTGCGAATTATAATATAAGTATTTTTGTTTCAATGAAAAAACGGGGTTACTTAGCGTTTATAGTTTTACTGTTTGGCTTTTTCTTTATTATGCCAACACTGAGTTTTGCGTGTCAAACAAAAAGCGAAAAAATTTGTTGCAAAAAAGAAGCATCTTCGAAAACAAATCAAATAGAATGTTGTAAAAATAAAGAATCAAAACAGAAAGACAATAGTTGTGGTGGAAAATGTGGACACTCCAACTGTACTGCATCTGCGGTAAATTTTAGTATACTACCGTTCTTCGAAGTTGAATTCAAAAACAATACTATTGATTGGTTCGTCGAAAAACCAAAATTTCACAATTCAAAAACCATTATTACTTCGGGTTTTACCTCTGTTTGGCTTCCGCCCAAAATAAAATAATTTCAAATAGTAGCAGCCATAAATACGATGTTTTGAAAGCAATTACTTTGTTTTCAATTGTATTTATATATCAAAAAATTAAAATTATTTTATTATTAAACGAAGGTTGTGCTGTCGGAGACGCGACCACGTCAATTCGTTTCTAAAAACAAAAAATCATGAACAAATCAATAATTAAAATAGTGGTAGTAATTACCGTAATGCTTTCATTTATAGCTTGCAACGCACAAATCAAAAATGCAATAACAGAAACAGTAAAAATTTATGGTAATTGTGGCATGTGTAAAAAAACAATTGAAAATGCAGGAAACAGTAAAGAAATAGCCAAAATAGATTGGAATGTTGATACAAAAATAGCAACATTAACTTACGATGGCAAAAAAACGAACAAAGATGCAGTTTTGAAACGCATTGCATTATCGGGTTATGATAGCGATACATTTCTTGCTCCTGATAGCGCTTATTCAAAGCTGCCCACTTGTTGCCAATATGACAGAGTCGCAAAAGTTGCTGTGGAAACAAAATCTAAAACCGAAATTATTTTAGAAAATCAGGGTAAACACGCAAATCATTTAGAAACGACAACAGTTAAAATTCAAAAAGAAAATCAATTAAAGGCAGTTTTCGACACTTATTTTGAGGTTAAAAATGCTTTAGTAAAAACGGACGGACAAACAGTATCTGCGAAAGCAACAGCCTTGTTATTAGCAATTAATGCAGTCAAAATGGATAAATTAACTGCAGGCGAGCATGCCATTTGGATGAACGTTTTAAAAAATCTAAACGCAGATGCTGCATATATTGCCGCTACTAAAGATGTGAAAAATCAAAGAGATCATTTTGATACACTTTCAAATAACATTTATGAATTAATTAAAGTATCTAAACAAGAAACACCAACATATTATCAGTTTTGCCCAATGGCGAATGATGGCAAAGGTGCCAATTGGCTTAGTAAAGAGAATGCAGTTAAAAATCCGTATTACGGTGCAATGATGTTGAGTTGTGGAAAAACTGTGGAAATAATTAACTAAAAATGATAGAGCAAAGCAAACACACACTTTACATTTTAAAATTAATAAATTTACTATGAAAAATAAAAAGATAAAAATAGTGGGAATCGTATTCTTGTTATTTATTTCTAAAATAATTTTTGCCCAAAAAATTGTTCGTTACGATTTATATGTGCGCGATACAATTGTAAATTTTGGAGACAAACCAAAACGTGCCATTGCAGTTAACGGACAAATTCCGATGCCAACGCTAACATTTACCGAAGGCGAAATTGCCGAAATTTATGTACACAACGAGTTAAAAGAAAGCACATCACTGCATTGGCACGGATTAATGTTACCAAATAAAGAAGATGGCGTTCCTTATTTAACCCAAATGCCAATTGAACCAAACACCACTCACAAATATGTATTTCCTATAATTCAGCATGGCACGCATTGGTACCATAGTCATTCTGGCTTGCAAGAACAAATTGGTATGTACGGCAGTTTTGTAATGCTTAAAAAACCAAGTGATCCAACTTTTAGAAAGGGAATTGACGATTTACCATCGGTACCTATTGTTTTAAGCGAATGGACAGATGTAAACCCAAATAATGTGCACCGAATGTTACATAATGCAACTGATTGGTTTGCCGTTCAAAAAGGAACAACCCAAAGTTATGCCGAAGCTATTCAACAAGGATATTTTAAAACTAAAGTAGCCAACGAATGGAAGCGAATGAATGCCATGGATGTAAGCGATGTTTATTATAATAAATTCTTAATTAATGGTAAAAACGAAAGTCAATTATATCAATTTAAAGCAGGTGATAAAGTGCGTTTACGAATTTCGAATGGTGGTGCATCAACCTATTTTTGGCTAAATTATGCTGGAGGAAAAATAACCGTTGTTGCCAATGATGGTAACGATGTAGCACCTGTTGAAGTAGATAGATTAATTGTTGCTGTTTCTGAAACGTATGATGTTATTGTGACCATTCCAGCCAATAAAACCGCTTATGAATTATTAGTAACTTCTGAGGATCGCACAAAATCGGCATCATTATATATAGGTGAAGGCATTAAACAAATAATTGAACCTTTGCCAAAATTAAAATATTTTGAAGGTATGAAAATGATGAACGATATGATGAAAATGAACGGCAACCTTAACGATATGGGAATGAGTATGTCTTATAATCAAATGGATATGAATGTGGTAATGTATCCAGAAATTACAGGCGTAGCAAAAAAAGTAAGTGATAAAATGGGTAATATGAAAATGACTGAAGACGATTATACTAGTAATAAACTTTCAGAAATTATAACTTTAAATTATTCAATGCTAAAATCGCCCACAAAAACAACTCTTCCAAAAGAGGTACCAATTCGTGAATTGAAATTTGAATTATCAGGAAATATGAATCGTTACGTTTGGAGTTTAGACAACAAAGTAGTATCTGAAACCGACAAAATTTTAATTAAAAAAGGCGAAAATGTCCGTATCACCATCTACAACGGTTCAATGATGCGCCACCCAATGCATTTGCATGGGCACGATTTTAGAATTATAAACGGACAGGGCGATTACGCTCCACTCAAAAACATCATCGATATTATGCCAATGGAAACCGATGTTTTAGAATTCAATGCTAATGCTGAGGGCGATTGGTTTTTTCATTGTCATATTCTGTACCATATGATGGCAGGTATGGGTAGAGTTTTTACCTATGAAAATCAAGAAGCAAATCCATTAATCTCAAATCCAAAATCAGCCCAACGCAAATTATTTGCCGAAGACCGAAAATTTCATTTTATGGCAGAAAATGATTTTGCAACCAACGGAAACGATGGAATGGCAATGATTAGCAGCACGCGTTGGAGCATTGGAACAGAATGGCGATTGGGTTATAATGCCATGCATGGCTACGAAACCGAAACACACATTGGACGGTATATAGGTAAAATGCAATGGTTTATGCCTTTTGTGGGATTTGATTGGCGGTACAGAAAAATACACGAGGATGCAATCGAAAAAAGCTTTTTTGGACAAGAAAGCACCAAAGATATTCGTTCTGTTTTTAGTGCTGGATTTGAATATACATTACCAATGCTCATTAAAGCTCAAGCCGAAGTTTTTACAAATAGTAATTTCAGATTACAATTGGAACGAATGGATATTCCTGTTGCTAAAAGAATAAGAATAGATTTGATGTGGAATACTGATAAAGAATATATGGCAGGATTACGATATATTATTAGTAGAAATTTTAGCTTTAAAACGCATTATGATAGCGATATGGGATTGGGATTGGGTGTCAATTTGAATTATTAATTTTTCGTAAAATAAAATTAAATACTGTTTATCTGTGCAATAGTAGTGCAATTGGCTAGGTAAATTTTTGTAAACGAGCAAATCAAAACGTAATCCAAAAACAAGCATTTGATAATTTCAATTTGACGGAATCAATTTTTTACTTGTGTAGCAAAGAAAAACCATAAAAATAAAACGGACCAAAACTTGTTCTACCGCAGTACTACCCTTATTTTTTAAAAATTGTAAAACTTTTTTGTTGAATGCCAATTTTTATTGTAATAAAATAATTTCCCGACTCATATTTTGAAATATCAACCGTTGTTTTAAGATCCTTTAATTTGTCTTCATATATCAATTGACCTCCTGTATTATATACCTCTATTTGAGTTATTTCTTGTTTTGAAGTTACTGTAACTGAATTGCTAGTTGGATTTGGATAAATCATTATTTCTAAAGTATTATTTTTATCATCTTGATTATTTGAAATTGATAAAGTGGTTAAGCGTTCATTTAACTGCGCATCAAATAAAGATTCAGGATTTATTGACGCCAAAGTGTTGTTAAATCCTTCTACATAGCCGTATGGATACTGAGGAAATGGAGCAGCGTTATTGATTTTACCAAAGCCACCAATAACAAAATTTTGTGCAGTTGGTGGTTTTTGACAAATAAGATCGCCATCTGGCAGGGTAATTCGGCGTAAATCACAATTCCATGCTACAGAATGCGCGGCAGACCAACCGTGATTGGTTCCGTAATCTCCTCGATTATACAATCCTAATACGACATCGGTTAGGTTTCCGTAATCTCTAAAACAATCATATAATATACCAGTCGACCAATGATAATGACCCTCGCTTGGACTGGTAGCATCAATAGAAGTGCATCTAGTAAACACAATTCCGGTAGCAGATGCGGTACCACTTACCTCAAAAGCATGACGGGCTTTAGTAGCAATACAATTTTTAAATAAAATGTTTGACGAAAATTTATCTACCTGAAAATTATCTCTTTTTGAACCTGTAAGTGTTGCCACAGGGTCTAGTGCCTGGCAATTTTCAAAAGTTATTCGTGTTGCCGTACCACATTTAAAACCCGATTGTCCAAAATGCAAAGCAACCACATTTTTAACCCACGAATCTTCTATGTCAAACATAGTTATACCTTGCCAAGCGTGATTTTCGTCGGCTAATTCGTTAGTCCAGTTTTGAATATCAATTCTTAAATTTTCTACGCCAATTTGTGATTTAGTGGTTGCTTTATCCACTTTAAAAATATAGGACTGCGACAATAACATATTTAAATGGTTTGTGATAGGAGATTCAATTGTTATGGTACTACCGTTAATTGCGGTTATAATTTTGTTCATTTGAATGTCAATACTTCCTGCAGTCCAAGGGGCGGCAGTAGCGACACCTCCGTTATCGACTGCGGTAATCCATGCGGGGGTTGATGGGTGGTAAATAATTATTGCATCGCCAACAGCAAAATTTAAAGTAGTAGCAACCTCAAATGACGTAGAGTCTACTTTGACAAATGGCGTAATTATGTTTGACGTTAAAGTACCTTTTTTTTGCCACGCAATATTAGTGCCACCTCCAACATTTATTACTGTTCGTTGGTTTGGGGTATTGCCAGTTGCAATGAGTACAGTGCCGTTTGTGCCACTGCCTTCTCCCCGTAAAATAACACCGCTTACGTTTAATAATAGCGTGCCATTAATTTCATAATTACCTGCTTTTAATAAAATTACACCCCTAATACCATTACTATCTACGTTTAATAATGCACCAGCTTGTATTGCCGCATTTATTTGTGCTGTTTTATCGCCACTAGAAGGCTCAATTGTAGTAATTATGTTTGTATTATTGGGTAAATTTTGGCTACTATTTTTATAACCTGCACTGCTAAAATCAATCACACGATTTTGTTCGTTGTCACGTACATAATTTAATTTTCCGTTTGATCCGAAAAATACAATTGATGACTGCCACGTTTGACTATATAAAAGATGACAAAATAAAAACAGCAAACAAATTAACCTAATTTTAGTCTTCATAATATGTAAATAGTGCTAGTTTTACTATATCCATCATTCGTACTTGATTATGTTTTCAAAAAGAGCAATTAAAAAAATTGTGTACTTTTAATATTTTAACATAATTATAAAAGTAATGGTTCATTTTTTATCAACAATCTTACTATATTTTTTTCTGAAACAATTTATAACGGTGCATTGAGGTACTCGTTTTAAAAATACTGTGCACTATATTATTTTTTTATAATTTTTAAATAATCGTATTTGTTATTGCTTTTATCAAATAAAATAACAAAATACAACCCTTCGGTATTTTGTGATAAATCTACTTGCATCAGGTTATTGTTGGTCTTTTCGAATTTAGATGTGATGAATTTTCCGTTGGTATCGTAAATACTTAAACTAAATTCTGATTGGCTCGACTTTGTGTCAATAGTAAATAAATTACTAGTTGGGTTTGGATATGCTAAAATCGCAGATGCGGTACTTGATATAATATTTTCTATTGCCAAAACTTGATCCGCAGCCAATGAATAACATGAATTTGTAACTTGATAATTACTACCTGAGCAAGGATTTACCGTTCTTTGGATATATAATTTTTTGTTAATTAAAATAAACTTCAATTTACCATTTAAAGATGATTCTGAGTACACATTTGCAGAATCATTATTTAAAACAGTGGATGAGGTTGTGGAACCAAAATGCCTGTAATTGATAACGTGTATCGTATTTTTGACAAAATCTACGCTCAAATAAACAGTTGCAGTGGTATTGTTACAATTTGTAATAATATCAAGTTTAACAAATACGCCTGTTTGTGCTGTTGAAATTGACGAAAAATCTTTTATAAGATTTATGTTAACATCAGAGAGTACATTTGTAGAAATTGGATTATTGCAATTGGTAGGTTGCAGCGCATTGTCAACTCCATTTTGATCATCGTCCAATGCAGACCAACAAGACGAATTAAGTCTAAAACTGGCACCACCACAAGGGTCTACAATTCTTTTAACGTAAAGTTTATTGTTACTAATGAAATAATTTACTTGAGCATTTGTAGTCAATGCGCTGGTTACAGAACTGGTTTCGTTTCCTGTAATATCTGAATTTGTTGAAGCAAAATGTTGGTATCCAAGCACATGTACTATATCTGCATCTAGGTTTACAATAGCTTTTAAATTATTACTTGTGTTGTTGCAAGAAGTAAAAGTGTTTAGATTCACATAAAAAAGTCCGCTTGTTGCATTTGCAAAATCGGTTACCAATATATCGCTACTGTCTGTAATTAATGCTGATTGTGGAATTGGATTGTTGCATTTTTGCAATTCAGCAAAATCGCCACTGCTAATACCTGTTATGGCACTGTAAGGTTGCCAGCACGATTCTAGTAAAGTAACCGTTTTGTTAAGCTCACCAACAGAAGCACAATAATTAAAAATATGATTTAGATATAATGTTTTGTTGATTAACCTAAAAGAAATTTGCGCATATCGATTGCTAAAACTCGTAACATTATCGGTATTGTTACCCGTAACTGATATTGGTAACACTCCATCATCAAAATGGAAATAACGAATCACACTAATTTGATTGGTGTCTAAATTTATTAATGCTTGGAAAACAGCTGGATAATTGCGGCAGTTGGTAGTTAAATTAAGTTTCACTAAAAATTTCCCAGATGTTGCACCGTTAAAGTTGGTAATTATTCCTTGACTTCCTACTGTAAGACTTGGAGCAGTTGCAATAGTATTTACACAATTTACCGGATAGTCGTTATCAGAATTTAAATTTAAACAAGTCTCCGCATCATACTTTACAGTTACAAAATTAGTACTGGTTTTAGTGTCTGATTGTCCTGAGGAGTTGGTTACTGTAAGAGTAACATTTACAGAACCAGGTGATAAAAATTTTACGATTGGATCTCTTGATCCTGCACTTGTACCATTCAAATAAATTGGTGTTTTAGAAAACGACCACAACCATGTGGCTCCTGAGTAATCAAGAATACTATAATCGCTAAATTTTATTTCTTGATTGATACAAACCTCTTTTATGTTAGTGGTTGGTTGTGCCACAGGATTACTTTTTTC
>JAYVGC010000044.1:0-10686 GCA_043772535.1 Flavobacterium sp.
TTTTGTTTAAAAGACAAAATGATGCTGTAATATTTGGAGATGCTTTTAAAGATAAGTTCGAGCTGGCAGTTGCTGAAAAATTTCTTAAAAAGGAGTTGAAAATAAATCAAACTGTTTTAAGTAATAGTTATTTGTTGTTTGAGAAAAATAAAATTCTAGATAAAATAATTGAAGCATTTTCTAATATTCATATCGTTTTTCCTAATTCTATAAATATCGATTTCACACAATCTGTATTATTAGGAAACAAAAAACTAGATTTTGTTGAAAAAATGCTTTCTAGTGGTAAAACAGGAATTGAAAAAATTGTTTTAAAACCTATTAATGCAAATATATTTTTTGGTTTAGATGATGAAAATATAAAATTGGATTTAATTGACAAATTGGAAAATATACTAGAAACTGATGATAAATCAACTAAAGGTACTGCTTTGATTTTCCCATATAGGGATAAAAATTATAGTTTAGTAAAAAGAGATGATGATTATTATATTTTTATGTTATGTACAAAACACGAAAACTCTAATTTTACATTTGATTTTGATGAAGAATCTGATGGAACTAATAGATTATTTGAACTTTCTCCAGCTTTTGAACAATTAATTTTTGAAGATAATGTTGTTTATATTATTGATGAACTAGAACGAAGTATGCACCCTTTATTAGCGAAGGAACTTTTAAAAATGTACTCTTTAAAATCAACGTCTAAAAGTCAATTAATTTTTACAACACATGAAAGCCATTTATTAGATGACGATCTATTGCGTAGAGATGAAATTTGGTTTACTGAAAAAAAATCAGATGGAAGCACAGAATTTTATCCTTTAAGCAATTTCAATCCTCGTGGGGATAAAGTTTTAGAAAGAGGTTATTTACAAGGACGTTATGGTGGCATTCCTTTTTTAGGAGATTTCTCTAAATTAATTGTTGAAGAAAATCAAATATAAATGGATCGCAAAAGACGTAAAATATCTGATTATAATAAAAAAGAATCAACGGAAGATGCAATACAATTTTTTATTGTTTATGAAGGAGAAGTAAAAGAACCACCATATTTTGAAAATTTCAACAATGAATTTTTAAAAGGCAGAAAAGCTTGTATTATGCATGTTCTTGAAAAAGATACAAATATAATTGGATCACAACCTAGAAAGTTAATAGAAAGAGCTAGATTGTTCAAAGAAAATACTCCCAAAAATTTATTTATTTCTGATGATGATAAAATAAGATTTGTGTTAGATGTAGATAAACATCCTCCAGCACAATTCCCAGAATTAAAAGAATACTGTGATGGTTTAAATGATGCAGATTTATTCATCAGTAATTTTTGTTTTGAAGTTTGGTTATATTTCCATTTGGACGAGAAAGAAAACATTACGAGTTCAACTAGTAAAGAAATGAAAACTGAACTTGGAGAAAAGCATACACAATCTAAAATAAATAATTACCCAAAAGGATATCAGACTATTGAATTAATTGCAAAAGCAATAGAAAGGGCTAAATTTGCAGATACAAATAGAGAAAATTATTTCCCAGCAGAAAAATCTTCTAAAGTTTATCTATTAATGGACGAATTATTACAATATTCACTCTAAAATAATTCAGTTGATGGAGTTGAATTTTTATAAAATGAGCCCAAAAATAATCGCCTTTGATGCCGACGATACACTATTCGTCAATGAACCGTATTTTCAGGAAACGGAACATAAATTCTGTGCCTTGATGGAAGATTATTTGTCACATCAAGGATTATCGCAAGAATTGTTTAAAGTAGAAATCGAGAATTTAGATTTGTACGGCTACGGAATTAAAGGCTACATTTTATCGATGATCGAAGCAGCACTGAGAATTTCTAACAATACCATTTCATTAGAAATTATTGAAAAAATTATCATGTACGGCAAAGAATTACTCCAAAAACCTATCGAACTTCTTGACGATGTTGAACAAACATTGCAAACATTGTACGGAACATATAAATTAATTGTAGCCACAAAAGGCGATTTAAAAGACCAACAAAACAAATTGCACCGATCAGGACTTAGCCATTATTTTCACCATATTGAAGTAATGTCAGACAAGCGTGAAATTAATTACCAGCATTTGTTAACAAGATTAGAGATCGATCCAAAGGAATTTTTAATGATTGGCAATTCACTTAAATCAGATGTTTTACCTGTCTTAAACCTTGGTGGCTTTGCCATTCATGTTCCGTTTCACACAACTTGGGAACACGAAAAAATTAATCACAAAGTAGCGCATCCAAATTTTAAGACCGTAGAAACAATTAAAGACATATTAAATTACATTGATTTATAAAAAACAAATCAAGAAAAAAAGCAGAAAACATATTAATTACGTTTTCTGCTTTTTTATTTCCAAAATAACCAAAACATATCACTTTGTAACTTAAACAAAAAACAATATCTTTACACATTAATCGTTTACACGAAACGTAGTTCGCAACGTCGAACAATCATTATATATTTTAAAATTATGGCATGTACAAGTTGTTCAACTTCTGATGGTGGGTCACCAAAGGGTTGTAAAAATAATGGAACTTGCGGCACCGACAGCTGCAATAAACTAACTGTTTTTGATTGGTTAGCTAATATGAGTTTACCGACAGGGCAAGCTGTTTTTGATATAGTTGAAATTAGATTTAAAAACGGAAGAAAAGAATTTTACCGAAACACCGAAAAACTAACCCTTTCTATTGGAGACGTTGTGGCTACCGAAGCCTCACCAGGTCATGACGTTGGTATTGTTACCCTTACTGGCGAGCTAGTTAGGGTACAAATGAACAAAAAAAATATTGCGGTTACAAATCCAGAAATTCACAAAATATACCGCAAAGCATCGCAACGCGACATCGATATTTGGACCGAGGCGCGAAACAAAGAAGAACCGATGAAAGTAAAAGCACGAAGTATTGCGATTGCTTTACAACTTGAAATGAAAATTTCTGATATTGAATTTCAAGGAGACGGTTCGAAAGTTACTTTTTATTACACCGCAAGTGATCGCGTAGATTTTCGTCAATTAATAAAAGAATTTGCCCAAGAATTTAAAACTCGAATCGAGATGAAGCAAATTGGATTTCGCCAAGAAGCATCGCGATTAGGAGGCATCGGCTCATGTGGTCGAGAATTGTGTTGCTCTACATGGCTAACCGATTTTAGAAGCGTTACAACATCGGCTGCACGATACCAACAATTGTCGTTAAACCCCCAAAAATTGGCAGGACAATGCGGCAAATTAAAATGTTGTTTAAACTATGAGCTAGATACTTACCTTGATGCACTTAAAGATTTTCCTGATTTTGAAACCAAATTAGTAACCGAAAAAGGAGATGCTGTTTGCCAAAAGCAAGACATTTTTAAAGGTTTAATGTGGTTTGCCTACACCAATAATTTTGCGCAATGGCATGTTTTAAAAATAGAACAAGTTCGAGAAATTATTGCACAAAACAAACAAAAAATAAAAGCATCATCGCTTGAAGACTTTGCAATTGAAATTGTTGTTGAAATAGAAAAGAATTTTAATAACGCCATGGGTCAAGAAAGTTTAACGCGTTTTGACCAACCTAAAAGAAAGAAAAGCAATTCGAAAAATCGAAATAAAATTGCAGCTACATCAGATGGTGAAATAAAGCCAAATGCCAAGCCTAACACAAATCAAGTCATTAAACAAAATCCGAATCAAATAAAAAACAATCAAAATAAAATAAATCCGAACCAACAAAAACCACTAAATCAAACTATACCCGCTGAAAAGAAAAAACCAATAATCATAAAAAAAAATGAGAATCCAATTTAAATTATTACTTGTTTTTTTAACAATTATTATCATAAGTTGCGATGACAAACGTGTTTTTGACAGCTATAAATCGGTGGGCAAAAACTGGAATAAAAACAATGCCGTTCAATTTGAATTACCCAAGCTAGATGTTACTAAAAAATACGATTTGTTTATTAATATTCGTGACAATTCAGAGTATAAATACAATAACATTTTTTTAATAGTGTCGTTACAACAACCCGACAAAAAAATAAAAGTAGATACTTTAGAGTTCGAAATGGCAAATCCAGACGGCTCATTAATGGGTAACGGCTTTTCGGATATTAAGGAAAATAAACTAGTGTATAAACTAAGCGAATCCTTTAAATTAAAAGGTATTTACACCATAAAAATTGAGCAAGCTGTGCGCGAAACTGGCAAAATTGTGGGCGTTACAGATTTAGAAGGAATATCAGACGTAGGTTTAAGAATTGAAAATAAAGACTAAAAGATGGCACAAAAAAACAACACTCCTATTAAAGATATAAAATATTACTCCCGTAAATTTTGGCGCATTTTCTTTTACACGCTCGGCGGATTATTTCTGTTTTTTATTTTCGCCTCGTGGGGACTTTTTGGTACAATGCCCTCTTTTGAAGATCTAGAAAATCCAGAATCTAATTTAGCAACCGAAATAATTTCATCCGATGGCGTTGTTCTCGGTAAGTTTTATAATGAAAACAGAACCGCAATTAAATATAAAGATTTGCCAAAATCACTAGTCGATGCACTTGTTTCGACCGAAGACGAACGCTTTTATGAGCATTCTGGTATAGACGCCCGACGTACTCTTGGTGCTGCTTTAAAATTAGGGTCAAGTGGCGGAGCAAGTACTATTACGCAACAATTAGCAAAATTACTGTTTCACGGTGAAGGCTCGAAATTTTTACCTTTTAGAATAATTCAAAAAGCAAAAGAATGGATAATTGCCATACGATTGGAACGACAATACACAAAAAATGAAATAATTGCAATGTATTTTAACCGTGTCGATTTTGTAAATACCGCAGTAGGAATTCGATCGGCAGCTAAAGTTTATTTTGCCAAAGAACCACGTGATTTGACCATCCTAGAAAGTGCCATGTTCGTCGGAATGCTCAAAAATCCGTCCTTATACAACCCAACAAAAGAAAGACGGCAAAAAATGGTTTTTGATCGTCGAAATACGGTTTTATCACAAATGGTTCGTAACAACCACCTTGAAGAATCTGATAAAATGCAACTCGAAACGAAACCAATAATTTTAAAATTTCATCCCGAAAGTCACCTTGACGGCACCGCAACCTACTTTCGAGAATACCTAAGAGATTACCTAAAAAATTGGTGTAAAGATCACAAAAAACCTGACGGTGAAGAATACGACATATATAGTGATGGTTTAAAAATTTATACCACCATTGACTCAAAAATTCAAGAACATGCCGAAGAAGCAGTTCAAGCGCACATGAAAAATTTACAAGAAGAATTTTTTATTCAACAAAAACAAAATAAAAACGCTCCATTTATAAATATTACCACTCTCGAAACCGATCGAATTATTAAACAAGCCATGAAAAATTCAGAAAGATGGCGTATTTTGAAAGAGCAAGAAATGAGTGATGAACAAATCATTAAAACATTTAGTGTAAAAACAAAAATGACGGTTTTTTCTTGGGAGGGCGACAAAGAAATGGAAATGACACCATTAGATTCAATTCGCTACTACAAGCACTTTTTACAAGCCGGATTAATGTCAATGGAACCACAAACGGGTCAAATAAAAGCTTGGGTTGGCGGCATTAATTATAAATATTTTCAATACGACCACGTGGGTCAAGGAGCACGACAAGTAGGTTCGACGTTTAAACCTTTCGTGTATGCCACCGCTATCGAACAACTTAACATGTCGCCTTGCGATACCATAATTGATGGCCCATTTATAATTCGAAAAGGACGCCACCACGTTACCGAAGATTGGGAACCACGAAATTCTGACCAAAAATACCGTGGCATGGTAACCCTAAAACGAGCCTTAGCACAATCCATAAATACCGTATCGGCCAAACTTATGGATAAAGTAGGTCCCGAAGCAGTAGTAGAAATGACCCATAAATTAGGCGTAACTTCCGAAATTCCTTTGCAACCCTCAATAGCCTTAGGAGCCGTAGACATTACCGTTCAAGACATGGTTGCCGCATACAGCACCTTTGCCAACCAAGGCGTTTACATCAAACCCCAATTTATTGCTCGCATCGAAGATAAAAACGGAGCAGTAGTGTACGAACCTATTCCAGAATCACACGATGTACTTAATAAAGACATTGCGTTTGCCGTAATAAAACTTTTAGAAGGCGTAACCGAAGGCGGATCGGGCGAACGATTACGAACACAAGGCGGTGGATCAGGCGACCGACGTTGGACCGGATATCCGTATATGTTTACCAACCCAATTGCTGGCAAAACCGGAACCACCCAAAATCAATCCGACGGCTGGTTCATAGGAATGGTACCCAATTTAGTAACAGGTATTTGGGTAGGTTGCGAAGACCGTTCTGCCCGATTTAAAAGCATCACTTATGGACAAGGAGCCACAGCAGCACTACCAATTTGGGGGTATTTTATGAAAAAATGCTACGACGATAAAGACCTTGATATTTCAAAAGAACAGTTCGAAAAACCTGACAACATGACCATCAAAGTCGATTGCTACACACCTCCCCGACGCAGCGCCATTAAAGACTCAACCGCCGTGGAAGAAGAGCAAAACACCGATGAATTTTTGTAATTTTTTTTAGAAGCCGTTTCCCGCTGTACGTTCCAAAATTTTAATTTTTTTACAAAAAAATTAAAATGTTTTCCACTGCCATCGGGGCTAAGGCAACCAAGTACTATTAAAAACCATGGGCACTATAATAAATTAAATTATTTTTGAACGCAAACGCAGCATTTTAACATGATAAATAAAAAAGTAAATTCAGTACAAGAAGCCTTACTCGACATACAAGATAATACCACTATAATGCTAGGTGGATTCGGACTTTGTGGCATTCCCGAAAATTCTATTGCCGAATTGGTACACAAACAAACTACTAATTTAACCTGTATTTCAAACAATGCAGGCGTTGATAATTTTGGACTAGGATTACTGCTACAAAAAAAGCAAATCAAAAAAATGATCTCCTCCTACGTGGGCGAAAATGCAGAATTTGAACGTCAAATGCTTTCGGGCGAATTAGATGTCGAACTCATTCCACAAGGTACTTTAGCCGAAAGATGCCGTGCCGCACAAGCCGGAATTCCCGCTTTTTTTACACCCGCAGGTTTTGGTACCGAAGTAGCCATCGGAAAAGAAACCCGAGAATTTAACGGTAAAATGCACGTAATGGAACACGCTTTTAAAGCCGATTTTGCCATTGTAAAAGCATGGAAAGGAGACACAGCAGGCAACCTCATCTTTAAAGGAACCGCCCGAAATTTTAACCCGTGCATGTGTGGCGCAGCAAAAATTACCATTGCCGAAGTAGAAGAACTCGTTGAAGTAGGCATGTTAGACCCGAATCAAATTCATATTCCAGGTATTTTAGTAAACAGAATATTTCAAGGAGCGAAGTACGAAAAACGTATTGAACAACGCACGGTTACACAAAAATAGTTTTCTTATAAAAATAATTCAAAATAAAGATTTTTGATTAAAAACATATCCATGCCACTATCTAAAGAACAAATAGCACAGCGAATTGCCCAAGAACTCAAACACAACTACTTTGTAAATCTCGGAATCGGTATTCCGACCTTAGTGGCAAATTACATTCCACAAGGTATTGATGTTGACTTTCAAAGTGAAAACGGCGTGCTCGGTATGGGTCCGTTTCCGCTTGACGGACAAGAAGATGCCGATTTAATTAACGCTGGTAAACAAACTATTACAACTCTGCCCGGAGCAAGTTTTTTTGATTCGGCTTTTAGTTTTGCTATGATTCGAGGCCAGCATGTTGATTTAACTATTTTAGGCGCCATGGAAGTGGCAGAAAATGGCGACATTGCCAACTGGAAAATACCAGGAAAAATGGTAAAAGGTATGGGCGGCGCAATGGATTTAGTAGCTTCTGCCGAAAACATAATTGTTGCCATGATGCATGTAAATAAAGCCGGCGAAAGCAAAATTTTAAAACGGTGTACCTTACCATTAACGGGTGTAGGCTGCGTTAAAAAAGTAGTAACTGAATTGGCCGTTTTAGAAGTAACCCCAAACGGTTTCAAGCTTTTAGAACGCGCTCCCGGCGTTTCGGTCGAGCATATTATTGCAGCAACAGCTGCTGAATTAATTATTGAAGGCGAAATTTTAGAAATGAATTTCGCACAATAAATATACCGTATTCATTACGTTTTTTACAATAAATTAAAAAATAGCTACATTTTTGGCAAATAAAATTGGTTTATAAGTATTATTATACATATAATTGCAGTCACATAAAGAATATTTAACCAAACCAAAACCAAAAATGATTAAAACTACTACAGCCAAAGCGCTTGCAATAAGCGTTTTTTCTCTAATTGGCATTGCATCGTTTGCACAAGAAGGCGACAAAAATGTAAAACAAAAGATATCCGATGAAAAAGGAAATCTTTCAATGATTACTTTTTCTGAAAGATCAACTTACAAAGTAGCCGATTCAAGAGAAATTTTTAAAAACCAATTTAACTTAAAAGAAGGTTCTGATTTTCAGAAAATCAAAACCGAGACCGATGATTTGGGTTTTACGAATGAAAAATTTCAATTATTTCATCAAGGACTTAAAGTAGAATTTGCGACCTACTCATTACATTCAAAAGCAGGGATTTTAAAATCAATGAATGGCGAAATGTATTCGCTCGAAAATGTGAATACAGCACCAACATTATCGAACACGCAAGCATTTGCAATTGCTTTAAAGCAAACAGGAGCATCCAGTTATTTATGGCAAAACGAAGCCGAATCACAGGCAATGAACTATGAAAAACCTACAGGAGAACTACTTTTATTTCCGGTACTTAATTCTGAAAACCAAAAGGGACAAAGTAATTTACGATTGGCTTACAAATTTGATATTTACGCAACCGCTCCGTTAAGTCGAGGTGATTTATATATTGATGCAGTAACAGGCGAAAAATTATTTTACAATGCAACAATCAAGCATTTGGGCGAGCACAGTAATGGATCAAAAGTAACTAAAACGAACCGACAAAAAGCTGCTGCTACCACTGCATTTGTTACAGCGAACGCAGCTACAAGATACAGCGGAACTCAAGCAATTGAAACTGCATTAAGTGGTTCATCTTATATTTTGTCTGATGCAACTCGAGGCAGCGGTATTCAAACTTTTAATTCACAACGTCAAGCTACTTATGTAGGTGTGAACTTTACCGATACCAATAACGACTGGACTGCAACAGAATTTAACAATACCAACAAAGATAATGGTGCTTTAGACGCACATTGGAGTGCAGAAAAAACATACGACTATTTCAATACAATTCATAACCGAAATAGCTTTAATAACGCTGGAGCAATTATTAAAAGTTATGTACATTATAATTTAGTTGCAGCTGGATACCCAGATAACAATAACGCGTTTTGGAACGGATCGGTAATGACTTATGGCGACGGCGGTACGGGTGTTTTTGATATTTTAACCGCTTTAGATGTTGCTGGACATGAAATTGGACATGCAGTATGTTCTAACACTGCTAATTTAGCCTATCAAAATGAATCGGGTGCAATGAATGAAGCGTTTTCTGACATTTGGGGAGCAAGTATCGAATATAATGCAGCGCCTGCAAAACAAACATGGTTAATTGGCGAAGATATTGAAAGACGAACGGGTCACTTATCATTACGTTCTATGAGCAATCCGAATGCAGAGGGGCAACCTGATACGTACAAAGGAACTTACTGGTATACAGGCACCGCAGATTCTGGCGGAGTACATACTAATAGTGGTGTTTTAAATTTTTGGTATTATGTTTTAGCGGTAGGAAAATCAGGTACAAATGATATAGGCAGTGTATATAATGTTACAGGAATTACAATTGCTAAAGCAGAAAAAATTGCTTACCGTATGGAAAGTGTTTATTTAACAGCAAATTCAACTTACGCTACTGCACGAACCGCAGGTATCCAGTCGGCTGTTGATTTATACGGAGCAGGTTCGGCTGAGGTTATTGCGACTACCAATGCATTTTATGCCGTAGGCGTTGGAGCTGCATATGCTGGTGCTACTGATACCGTTGCACCAACTGCACCTGCAAGTTTAGCTGCCGCTGGAACAACATCAACCGCAACAAATTTAACTTGGTCTGCAGCAACCGATAATGTTGGTGTTACAGGATATAACATCTACTCGGGCGCAACGTTGCTTTCTACTTCAACTACAACAACGGCAACCATTACAGGTTTAACAGCAGCAACTTCCTATACGTTTTCAGTAAAAGCAAAAGATGCAGCAGGTAACTTATCTGCGGCAAGCAATACAGTAACCATAGCAACTGCGGCAAATGCAATAACCTACTGTACATCAACAAGTAGCAGTACTGCAGATGAAAAAATAAGTAAGGTAGTTCTAGGAACTATAAACAACACCTCAACAAGTACTGCTGGATATGAAAACTTTACGGCACTAACAACAAACTTGGTTCGTGGCGCTGCAAGCACCATTACCATAACTCCAAAATGGACTAGTACAGTGTACCCTGAAGGATATGCCGTTTGGATTGATTATAATAAAAATGGATTGTTTACCGATGCTGGTGAATTGGTTTTTTCTAAGGTTGCTTCAACCGCTACAACCGCATCAGGCTCGTTTACTGTGCCATCAACTGTGGCTTTAG
>JAYVGC010000045.1:0-30641 GCA_043772535.1 Flavobacterium sp.
TTGTTGCCAGGAATGTACATGAATGCAGAGATTGAACTTAAAAACACTAGTTCATTTACCTTACCTGAAGATGCAATTGTAAATTATGACGGAAAAAGCTATGTGTTTATTTCAAAAGATGCGAACAATTTTTTACTGATCGAAGCAAAAACAGGCAATAGCGAAAACGGATTTATTGAACTACTAAATTATGCGAATTTTACCCAAAACAAGATTGTTACTAAAGGAGCTTATACCTTGTTAATGAAATTGAAAAATAAATCTGATGAATAAGTTTAACATAGAATTTACATTTCTAAAATGTAAATTATTGCAGTAAATGGTATTTTTACATAAAAAATTTAATAATGAAATGCACTAAAAAACAAACACTTTTTGCGATTAGTTTTATTGCAGCGATATCTTTAATTAGCTGGGGTTCGTGGGGACACAAACATATTTCGCATGCTGCAGTTTTCGCACTGCCAATCGAAATGAAATCGTTTTATTACAATCATATCGATTTTCTTACAGAAGAGTCTGTTGTGCCAGATGTACGAAAAGCAACAATGAGCGACAAAACCGAAGCGCACAAACATTACATCGACATAGAAGGATTTAACAATACTATAATTGATAGTTTTCCAAAGTCGAATACTGCCGCGAAAATAAAGTTTGGTGAAAAATTACTTGATGAACAAGGCGTTTTACCATGGCACATTATAGAGATGATGGAAAAACTTACCAAAGCATTTTATAATAAAGACAAGTCACAAATTTTATTTCTTTCTGGCGATTTAGCACATTATATTGCAGATGCAAATATGCCCTTGCACA
The DNA here is from genome assembly GCA_043772535.1 of Flavobacterium sp. Classification (GTDB taxonomy): domain Bacteria; phylum Bacteroidota; class Bacteroidia; order Flavobacteriales; family Flavobacteriaceae; genus Flavobacterium. Next base: position 817 of record JAYVGC010000045.1, read on the forward strand.
CTTCTAGTAATCACGACGGACAGTTAACCGACCAAAAAGGTATTCATAGTTTTTGGGAATCGCGAATACCCGAATTATTTGGAGATAATTATAATTTTAAAATAGATAAAGCAACATATATTGAAGACGTTTCAGTAGAAACTTGGGGAATTATAAAAAATAGCCATTTATTGGTTAATACGCTTTTATTAGTTGATAAAACTACAAAAGCTAATTTCGACCCCCAAAAATTATACAAAAAAGATGAAAAAGGCAACTTTATATTGAATAAATACAAACAAAAAATTCAGTCAAATGAATATGCAGATGCATTTCATAAAGCGTTAAACGGAATGGTCGAAAATCAAATGCGACATTCTATAAAAGACATTTCAAATTTTTGGTATACCGCTTGGGTTAATGGCGGAAAACCTAATTTATATGATTTAGATTCAAAATTTTCGACCCAAAGTAATGCGAAGCGAATGAGATATGAAACTAAACTTTTAGAAAAAAAAGGACGCCTTTTTGGTTTGGAGTTTAGCAAGGATGCTGATTAAATTAAAAAAATCCTTTAAGATTTAATACCCTTAAAGGATTAATTTACATTTTAAAATAGCTTACCGCGATATTATTTATTGTAAACTGGCTAAGCTTTTCGCAATTGTTTCTATTTTAGCTGCAGCATCCGCTTCTTTTTTGCGTTCATTGTCTATAATTTCAATTTTAGCATTTGCTACAAATTTTTCGTTTGATAACTTTATTTGTACCGATTTCAAAAAGCCTTGTTGATACACTAATTCCGATGTTAATTTATCAATTTCGGCTTTAATGTCTATTTTTCCTACAACAGGAATAAAATATTCGTTTGAATTGATTCGATAAGAAATTGCTCCGTCAATTTTTTCAGCAATATATTCTATATCCGAAGTATTTCCTAATTTCACAACAATTGAATCAAAATGACTCGTAACGTTGTCATTATTTATAATTTTCAAATCAATAACCTCTTTGAACGGAATATTTTTGTCTTTTCTGATTGTTCTTATTCCTGATATAACTTCAATTGTTTGGTCAAAATCCGTTATTATTTTTGTGTCAAAAGGTTTTATTTCTGGATATGTAGCAATTATTAATGCTTCATTTTTCGTTCTATTGGCAACCAAATGCCAAATTTCTTCGGTTAAAAATGGCATAAAAGGGTGCAATAACTTTAAATTATTTTCTAAAATTTCGATTGTTTTTTCAAATGTTTTTTGATCAATCGGTTGTTGATATGAAGGTTTAATCATTTCTAAAAACCAAGAACAAAAATCGTCCCACACCAATTTATAAATGCTCATTAAAGCATCTGAAAGTCGGTATTTTTCAAAATCTCCTTCTAATTTTAAAAGTGTTTCTTGAAATTTAGCTTCGTACCACTTAATTGCTACTTTTGATGATTGAGGCTGCATAATATCGCTTACCTCCCACCCTTTTATGAGCTTGAATGCATTCCAAATTTTGTTTGAAAACGCTTTTCCTTGGTTGCATAGCTCCTCATCAAACATGATATCGTTGCCCGCAGAGGCACTTAGTAGCAAGCCTACACGAACGCCATCGGCACCAAATTTTTGGATTAGTTCTAACGGTTCAGGCGAATTTCCCAACGATTTTGACATTTTACGTCGTTGTTTATCGCGAACTAAACCCGTTAAATACACATTTTTAAATGGCTTTTCGCCAGCATATTCATAACCCGCTATTATCATTCGAGCTACCCAAAAGAACAAAATATCAGGGCCAGTTACTAAATCATTCGTAGGATAATAATATTTAAAATCTTCATTTTCGGGGTTTATAACACCGCCAAAAACAGCCATAGGCCATAACCATGACGAGAACCACGTATCTAGTACATCGGCGTCTTGTGTTAAATTATTAATTGTTAACAAGTCGTTATTGGTTTTTGCTTTTGCTAAAACCAAAGCATCGATAACGTTTTTTGCAACTACAAAATCCGCTTTACCATCACCATAAAAATAAGCCGGAATTTGCTGTCCCCACCATAATTGACGAGAAATATTCCAATCGCGAATGTTTTCTAACCAATGGCGGTATGTATTATTAAATCGCGACGGGTATAATTTGATTTCATCCGATTCAAGAACAGCTTTTATGGCTGGTTTTACCAAATTTTCCATTTTTAAAAACCATTGATCGGATAATCGGGGTTCAATTACTGCTTTAGTTCGTTCTGAAGTTCCTACTTTATTTAAATGAATTTCTGTTTTGGCTAGGACTCCTAAAGTTTGTAATTCGAGCGCAATTTCTTCACGAACTACAAACCGGTCTTTTCCTTGATAGTGTAAACCGAAACTATTTAAAGTTGCATCATCATTAAAAATATCAATAATTTCAAGATTGTGCTTTTCGCCAAGAGCTTTATCATTCACATCGTGCGCAGGTGTAACTTTTAAACAACCTGTGCCAAACTCAATGTCAACATATTCATCTTCTATAATTGGAATGATTCGTCCAGAAATTGGAATAATAGCTTTTTTGCCTTTTAAATACTTAAATCGATCATCGTTTGGATTCATGCAAATTGCACTATCGCCAAAAATGGTTTCTGGTCGTGTTGTTGCAACTGTTACATACTCATTTGTGTCATCGATTTTATAATTTATAAAAAATAATTTGCCTTGACGCTCTTCAAAAATAACCTCTTCATCTGAAAGTGTTGTTTTAGCCTCAGGATCCCAATTTACCATTCTATAACCTCTGTAAATTAGACCTTTATTAAATAAATCAACAAACGAATGCAGTACAGATTCTGACATATCGTTGTCCATGGTAAATTTAGTACGAGACCAGTCACATGAACATCCTAATTGCTTTAATTGCTCCAAAATAGTGCCGCCATACTTGGTCGTCCAATCCCAAGCATGTTTTAAAAACTCCTCTCGAGTCAAATCGTTTTTATTAATACCCTCCGATTTTAGTTTTGCCACTACCTTTGCTTCGGTAGCGATTGACGCATGATCAGTACCAGGAATCCAGCAGGCATTAAATCCCTTTTGTCGTGCACGCCGAATTAAAACATCTTGAATGGTATTATTTAGCATGTGACCCATATGTAAAACACCTGTTACATTTGGTGGCGGAATAACGATGGTATAGGGCGTCCGATCATCTGGTTTGGAGCTAAAAAAATCGTTTTCCATCCAATACGAATACCACTTATTTTCTATTTCTTTGAAATTTAAATTCATTATAATTTATTTATTTTTTTATATTTACTTTCATGATTTTTCACATTGCCACAAAGTAAAATAATAATTCATTTTTATTTGCTAGTGTATTTAATACCTATTGTGCACCCTTAAACATATATACTTGATTAGCGAAAAAACATTATTACATTTTTTTTAATTTATTTCGCAATCAGTTCAGCTTTTTCACATGATTGAACAAAAGCACTCAATTTAAAAAAAGGCATACTATTTGTTAATGTTGCAAAAGTAGGGAATTACTAGATTTATAAAAAATTAAGATTTAAAATTTTGTATTTAATTTAAAGTATGTACATTTACTTCATAAAAATAATAATATAGGTATATGAAAAAATTTACTTTGCTGCTGATTTTAATATATTCGAGTGTTTTTTTTGCACAAAATGGAGCAAAAATAGAATTTAAAGCTGCAGATAACACAATAGATTATGGAACGGTTACCAAAGAAAGCGATAACGGTATCAGATCATTTGAATTTACAAATACGGGCGACACGCCTCTTGAAATAAAAAATGTGCAATCAACCTGCGGCTGTACTGTTCCTACTCGTCCGACTGAACCAATTATGCCTGGTAAAACAGGTAAAATTGATGTAAAGTACAACATGAATCCTGGTCCAATCAGAAAAACTATTACAGTAGAGAGTAATGCAATTAATTATCCTGGTGGTCAAATTGCATTAAAGATTAAAGGTGATGTAATTGTTAAACAAGAAGTTAATCTTTTGGAAAAAAAGAAAACAAGTCCGATGGAATAAAAATTAAATCCACGATTTTTTTTAAAACTTGTACATAATATAGTACAACTTACATTACATTTTTCATTTTCAATACCTTTCTTTAAAATAGTCCTAATGTCAACAAAATATAAATAAACGTAATGAATTGATAAACTAATTTGATGCAGCAGCGAAAATTAACTTAAAGAATACTTTTTAATTGAAATTTAAATTTAAGTACCACTCCTTTTCTGTCTACTTGTAATGTTATCGTTTTATTTTCATCGCCTTTAAAAAAATCTGTAATTTCTTGAAGTTTAAAATTACCTGCTGACTCACCGTTTACAGTCACTAAAACGTCATCTTTTAATAATCCAACTTGCTTTGCCGGAGAATCTTCTCGAATATGAGTAATTACAAAAATGGGTTTTAATTCAAATTTAAAATGCAAATTATTTTGAATTCGATCTCCATTTTTGTCAAATACAACTTGATTAAGCGCAGGATTTAGTTCAAAAGATTCCATAGCCCATTGTAAACCTTGATGTTGTAATTCGATACCTGATTTATTGAACTCAAAAGAATCAGCAAATAGATCATTTTTTTTAAGATAAAGCACGTTCGATTCATAATCAAAAATTACATTAAAGCGCTTAATTATTTCAGAACCTACAGAACCCACCCTATTTTCCGATAAAACGACAGTATTTGTATGCAAAGAATCCGGAAACGCTGCGATTGGATTATCAATTTTGAAATTTAAAATCTGCAATGATTTTACCCGAGATCGTTGTCCGTAAATGTCACCATTCAAGCCGCGACCGAGATAGTCGTTTATGAATTTTTTCGAGAGTATAATTCTTGCATCTCTTTCTTTAAAAAGCCATAAAGCATCGCTATTACCGGTATCAATTAAAAGTTTAGAGGGTATTGAATTAATTTGCCCTTCAAAATTAGTAAAACACTGTATATAAGGCTTATTACTATCTAATTCAAACGGAATTTTTGCATATTCTTTTTCAATATTTTTTATTCGTTTAGTAGATGATTTTATAACAGTAATTTTCTTAGAACTATAATTGATTTTAATCAAATTATTTTTAAAAAAGTGATATCCGATAATCCCGTTCACCGTTATTCCAACTTGAGACGATATGTTAATGTCTTGATCAAGTACTAAATAAATAGAATGATTATTATCGGCATACTTACCAAAAGAAATAGTATTATTTTTACATTTATATGCAACAAAATCAGCTTTATTTCCAAAACCTTTCATCACAATTGACTGTGTTTCTGTAAAAGAAATACCATTTGATTCGTCAAGGCTAAATATCAAGGTTTCAGCAACACCAGTATCTAACAGAAAATTTAATGTAACACCATTTACTTTTAAAGGTATTATAATCAAATTATTAACTAGCTTAAATGACAAAGAAGCTTTAGATTTGGATTTTTCAAATTGAAAACCGTTTTGAGCTAAAATAGGTTCAGAAAAAAGCAAAATAAAAAAAAGTAAAAATAGCATCTTCATCAAAAAAAGTTTTATTAAAAGTAAAAAAAAAGCTTCATAAAAAAAAATAAATACGATTTAATACAATAAAAAAATGCAATTTTGCAGTAAAAAATCAAACTATGCCACAAATATCAAATAAGGGGAAAAACATGCCCGAATCGCCAATAAGGAAACTAGTTCCTTATGCCGATATTGCAAAAAAAAATGGGAATAAAGTATATCATTTAAACATTGGTCAGCCCGACATTAAAACGCCTAAAGTAGCACTAGATGCTGTAAAAAATGCGAATATCGATGTTTTAGAATACAGTCATTCTGCTGGATTTGAATCGTATAGAATAAAATTAGCTGCCTACTATCAAAGCCATCATTTACCAGTTAACGTGGACGATATTATTATTACAACGGGAGGTTCCGAGGCGTTGTTATTTGCGATGGGAAGTGTTGCCGATTTAGGAGATGAAGTAATTATTCCAGAGCCATTTTATGCAAATTATAATGGTTTTGCTATTGCATCGGGCGCTACAGTGGTTCCCGTTATTTCAACGTTAGAAGAGGGATTTGCTTTACCTGCAATAGCTGAATTTGAGAAATTAATTACAAATAAAACAAAAGCAATTTTAATTTGTAACCCCGGAAATCCAACGGGTTACCTCTATTCTAAAGAAGAAATTTTACAATTGGCAGCATTGGTAAAAAAACACGATTTATTTTTGATTGCTGACGAAGTATATCGCGAATTTATATATGATGATTTAGATAAACACCATTCTGTATTAAATGTTGATGGCCTTGATGAACATGCAATAATGATTGATTCGGTATCAAAAAGATACAGCATGTGTGGTGCCAGAATAGGATGCATAGTATCAAAAAATAAAGAATTGATGGCAACTGCAATGAAATTTGCACAAGCAAGATTAAGTCCTCCAACATACGCACAAATTGCGAGTGAAGCAGCGCTTCAAACACCACAAAGTTATTTTGATGAGGTTAAAGCCGAATATAAAGAGCGCAGAGATATTTTGATTGCAGAGTTGCAAAAAATTAAAGATGTAAAAGTTGGAACTCCAAAAGGAGCCTTTTATTGCATCGTACAATTACCAGTTGCTAATGCTGAAAATTTTGCTAAATGGCTTTTAGAATCATTTGACTACAACAAAGAAACAGTAATGGTTGCGCCAGCAGCAGGTTTTTATTCAACACCAAACATGGGACTAAATGAAGTACGTATTGCCTATGTTTTAAATAAAGAAGATTTAATCAAGTCGGTTCGTATTTTAAAAGAAGCGTTGCTTGTTTATAATTCAAAATAATTAACTGCACTAGTACAAAAAAAGACTGTTATCGCTAACAGTCTTTTTTGTATAAATATTTTTTGCAATTTAATCGTGGTGACGCGCTTCAATTTCAGCAATATCTGATCTCTTCATTGTGTCAACAAGTACAGGCGTGGCAATAAATAAAGATGAATATGTTCCGACTATAATACCAATTAACATTGCAAAAATAAATCCTCTTATAGACTCACCGCCAAATAAAAACATGATTAAAAGTACCATAATCATCATTAATGAGGTGTTTAAAGTACGAGAAAGTGTTGTATTAATTGACGCATTTACTACATCCTTAAAACTACCTTTTGTTTTTCCGGCAAGAAATTCTCTAATTCGGTCAAATACAATAACGGTATCATTCATGGAGTATCCGATTACGGTAAGAATTGCAGCAATAAAATGTTGATCCATTTCCATGTGAAACGGCATAAATTTATAACATAATGAATAGATACCTAAAACGAAAATAACGTCATGTATAACCGCAGCAAGTGCTCCGATAGAATAACCTAATTTTCTAAAAGAAATTACTAGATACAGTCCAACAATTAGCATTGCTCCCAAAACAGCCCAAACTGAGTTTGTTTTGTTATCGGCAGAAATTGACGAGCCTATTTTAGACGCCTGCAAAACTCCTACTTTTTTTCCGTCATACGAATTAATAAATTTATCATAAGTTACGTTTGCAAAATATTTTTTTAATCCGTTGTATAATTTTTCATTCACTTCGGTATCAACTTCATTCCCTTCAGCGGCAATTTTGTATTTTGTTGTAATTCGCAATTGGTCTTTATCGCCAAATACTTTTGCTTCAACAGTAGTACCAAATTCTTTTGAAAGTTCATCAGCAACCACAGTCGACTCGATTGGTTTTTCGAATTTTACTTGAAATGTTCGACCTCCCACAAAATCTACACCCTCATCAAGACCATTTACAAAAAACGAAATACAACTTATAATTATCACAGTGCTTGATATGATGTACGTCCATTTTTTAGCGCCTAAAAAGTCAAAATGGAAACCGGTGAACCAGTTTTTCGTAATTGGTGTTGAGAACGCAAGTACTTTGCCATTTGCAACGTCTTTATCAATAAAAATTCGTGCAATAAAAATCGATGTAAATAAGGAAGTAAAAATACCGATTAATAGTGTAGTAGCAAAACCTTTAATTAAACCTGTTCCAAAAATAAATAAAACTGTACCCGTTAAAATATGGGTTATATTCGCATCAATTATAGAACGCATTGCTCCTTTCCAACCAAAAGAAGTTTTTATGGCTTCTTCTAATGATTTACCTGCCCGTAATTCTTCTTTTGCACGTTCGTAAATAATAATATTTGCATCAACTGCTGTACCTAATGTTAAAACGATTCCTGCTATTCCTGGCAAGGTTAGAACGGCACCTAAGCTTGCTAAAATTCCGAATAAAAAAAGTAAATTTACGAGCAATGCACTATTTGCATACCAACCTGCTTTACCATAATAAAAAACCATCCACAAACAAACCATTAATAAGCCAACCCATGATGAGGTGGTTCCCGCATCGATTGCTTTTTGTCCGAGTGATGGTCCCACTACTTCAGACTGCACTATTTCAGCTTTGGCTGGCAATTTTCCTGCACGTAAAACGTTTGCTAAATCTTTAGTTTCAGTGATGTCAAATGAACCAGAAATTTCTGAACGACCACCTGCAATTGGACCTGATGATACACCTGGTGCAGAATAAACAACATTATCTAGTGCAATGGCAATATATCCTTTTTGCGTGTAAGCACGTCCTGTCAATTCTTCCCAAATTTTAGCTCCTTGACCATCCATTTGCATTGAAACAGCAGGTTTACCTGCTTGATCAAAAGTATCGCGGGCATCAGAAATAACACCTCCACTCATTGGAGCAACGCCATCTCTATTTCCTTTTAGAGCATACAATTCAAAATTTTCGATTGCTTTTTTTGTCTTTTCATTTAGGGTGACCACTGGCTTACCCCACGCAAATTTTACAAAACGCTTATCGCTAGGCAATAAAGCTTTAACATCGTTTCTGCGTAGGTACTCTCCTACTTTTGTTGTGTCATTTTTTGCAACAATGCCTAATACTGGACCACCACCTTGAGCAGTAAATTTATCTAATAAGGGGTTTTTTCCTTTGCTACTTGCTGCGGAATCTTTTGCAGTGCTTGAAATTAATGAAGCTAAAGAATCGTTTGCTACTGCTTTGATTTCTGTAGTTTTTTCGGTAGATTGAAGTAATTTATTTACATCAATTAAGTAACTGCCAATTTCTTCTACTTTGTAGGTTTCCCAAAATTCTAACTGTGCAGTTGACGATAATAATTTTTTTATTCTATCCACGTCTTTAGCACCAGGCAATTCAACTAATATTCTGCCTGATTCGCCAATTTTTTGTATATTGGGTTGAGAAACCCCAAATTTATCGATACGCTTGTTTAGTACACCGAAAGCGCTTTCAACAGATTCGTTAACTTTAGCTTTCAAAATTTTCTTAACCTCAGCGTCTGGTGTATTAAAGTCGATACCTGAATCGCGTAGCGACTTATTTGCAAATACATCAGGCGATGCTAACTTTGTAGTACCACCTGCTCCTTTCGAGGCTGCTTCAAAAGCGTCAAAAAAAGCGTCCAAATAGGTTTGATTTCCTAATTGATTTTTTGAAGCGTCGACTAAAGCTTTGTTGAAAACAATATTTTTAGATTGGTTTGACAATCCTTTCAAAACATCTTTAACAGAAATCTGAAGAATAACGTTGATTCCTCCTTCTAGGTCAAGACCTTTGTTAATTTGTTTTTTACTTACTTCGCCATACGTATATTCGGTAAAGCCCAAGCTAAATACTTTTTCTTTACTTATAGAATCTAAATATTTCACTTCTTTGTCCGGGTTTCCGTTGGCAAATTTTTTGGCATCCTTTTGAACGCCATCTGCTACGTAAGTAAACGAAAGTTGGTAAATGCTTACCAATGCAAATAAAATTGCAAAAAATTTAATAAGTCCTTTATTCTGCATTATACTAAGATATTAATTTAATTATGGGTTTGGTTTTTTGCGTGCTGTATTACTAATATACTGATTTTGAAATAAAACCACTATAATTGTACTTTACTGCTTTTTTTGAAACGTGCAAATATATAATTAAACCAAAGAGTAACAAATTATTTGACAATTATTCTTAAAAAAAAAGAATAATAATTTCAATTCGTTTTTATATTTGGCGTAATAGTACTTATTTATCGATGATAGTATCGCGTTGAAAAAATAATATACTATTTCTAACCTTTTTTTGGTATAATGCTGTTATACTTGTTCGTTAAGAGTGCATTTACTTTAAAAAAAATGATTAATTGATGCTGCCAACATTTTTCATAAATTATTTATTCAAAACATGGTAGGCAATTAATCCGTCTATAGGTCGGCGTAGTACGTTTCCGATTTTGATGTTGTTTTTTTCGAGTTTTTGTTGTAATTCGTCTTTTAGGTAAAATGCAATTGACCCAACAAAGTGGACAGGAATCTTAGTATGGTTTTCAAATTGTTTAATATAATTTTCTACGAAATCGTTTAATTCTAGTTGAATTAGCTTTTTACAAAAATCGGTGTCTTTGTGTTTGATTAAAAATTTTGCAAATGTGGCTAAGTACGCATTCGGATTAGGCTCTTTGTACAAATTGTGTTTGATATAATCGGGATCTAGGTTATATTCTTCTTCAAATTCTTTGGCTATTTCGGGTGGCATTTGGTTAAAATAATAGCCTCTTAAAAGGTGTCGTCCGAAGCGATTACCTGAACAATCATCCATAGCGATGTAGCCTAATGATTGTACTTTTTGATGCAATACCAGTCCATCAAAGTAGCTTACGTTGGATCCAGTTCCAAGAATACAAACTATTGCTTTTTGGTTTTTTGGTGTGGTTGCGTATACTGCGGCATAGGTGTCTTCTTGTACAGAAATGTGGGCTTTGGTGAAGTATTTTTGAAAAACTTCGGTTAAAAAAATTTTCATTCGGTCGGTTCCGCACCCTGCGCCGTAAAAGTAAAGGTGGGAAACATGTTGCTTGTTGTGTGAAATATCGAACTTGTCGTTTAATCGAGATATTATTTGGTCCTGATCAAGAACTTCGGGGTTTAAACCTAGTGATTGCGTGGTAAAAATTACTTTTCCAAGGTTGTCGATGGCAATCCAATCGGCTTTTGTGGAGCCACTATCTACAAGTAGTTTCATTTTTATTTTTTATTTTTTATTTCAGGTTTAGAATGTAATATTAAAATCAGAGTATTCCGTATTGAAAAATAGTTTTTTTGGTTTTTTAGTATTTCATAGCCCTGACAGTAGTGAAAAGCTTTTTTGAAAAATGACTATTTTTATGGTTTTAAAATTGCGACCAACGGAAGCACATTTTGGAACCAACAAAAAAAGGAGTTTGAAAAAAACTTGTAACGTATGGCAGGATTGACTTTTAAAAAATAGAAAATTCCCGATAAATAGATTAACGGGAATTGTAGTGTTTTTATTTTAATGTGTTGATGTGTACTGCAAGATCGATTAATTTTGATGAGTAACCGTATTCGTTATCGTACCAAGATACGATTTTGAAGAAGGTGCTACTTAATCCAATTCCGGCTTTTGCATCGATAATTGATGTGCGTGGATCTGAAATAAAATCTTGCGATACTACGTCGTCTTCGGTGTAGCCCAAGATGCCTTTCATTGTGGTTTCAGATACGGTTTTTAGCACGCTCATTATTTGTTCGTAGGTTGTTTCGGTGGCTAGTTTTACGGTTAAATCAACCACAGATACGTCGGCAGTTGGTACTCTCATTGACATACCAGTTAATTTACCATTAAGTTCGGGTATTACTTTTCCTACTGCTTTGGCTGCTCCGGTTGATGCTGGTATAATGTTTAATAGTGCTGAGCGGCCGCCACGAAAATCTTTTCGAGATGGACCATCGACTGTTAATTGTGTTGATGTTGTAGCGTGAATTGTGGTCATTAACCCTTCTACGATTCCAAAATTATCGTTAAGTGCCTTTGCTAATGGTGCGAGGCAATTGGTGGTGCATGATGCGTTTGAAACTATTGTGTCGGTTGCGGTTGCATTGTTGTGGTTTACGCCCATTACAAACATTGGTGCATCGGCAGAGGGTGCTGAAATGATTACTTTTTTGGCACCACCCGTTAGGTGTGCTTGTGCGGTTTGGATTGTAGTAAAAAATCCGGTACATTCCGCTACAACGTCAACGCCAACTTCGTTCCATTTTAATGTTGCTGGGTCGCGCTCGGCGGTTACTCGGATGTGTTTGTTGTTTACAAATAATGCTCCGTCGATCACTTCTACTGTTCCGGCAAATTGTCCGTGAACTGAATCGTACTTTAGCAAGTATGCTAAGTGATTTACATCTAGTAAATCGTTGATTGCTACGACTTCAACATTGTCACGGTTATATGATTCTCTAAACACTATTCGCCCTATTCGTCCAAAACCGTTAATTCCTAATTTTACTTTTGACATTTTTATTTGTTTTTATTAGATGATGCACGCACGTTATAACTTTTTGATTTGTTTAATTTTAAGCTGTTGTGCGTTGGTGCAATGATTATTTTTGCTTATTTTACGTTGACATAATGTCTGATACTCTTAATAGTTCGCGGTCTATTTCTGCTTTACCTTTTATTGCTAATTCTAATGGTGTTAACGCTACTTTATCGCTTAACATTCCTACCATAAAATTCGATTTTCCTTCCAGCAATGATTCGACTGCTTTGACGCCTAATCGTGAGGCTAATACTCGATCGTAGCATGATGGTGCTCCGCCTCGTTGCATGTGTCCTAAAACCGATACGCGAACGTCGTATTCTGGTAAATTTTGTTCGATGTAGTCTTTTAATTCAAACACGTTTTTACCTATTTTGTCTCCTTCAGCAATTACGACAATGCTTGATGATTTGCCCGATGCCTTACTTTTTTGCAATGAATCGAGAAGTCGCTCTAGTCCCAAATCTTCTTCGGGAATTAAAATTTCTTCGGCTCCTGCACCTATTCCAGCATTCAGGGCAATATGTCCGGCATCACGTCCCATTACTTCAACAAGAAACAAGCGGTTGTGTGAACTTGCGGTGTCTCGTATTTTATCGATAACTTCGACTACTGTGTTCAATGCTGTATCGTATCCAATGGTATGGCTTGTTCCAAAAATATCGTTATCGATGGTTCCAGGAATTCCCATTACTGGAAAATTAAATTCATTATTAAAAATTTCAGCACCTGTAAAACTTCCATCGCCACCAATAATAACTAATGCATCTACGTTTGCTTTTATAAGATTTTGATGTGCTTTTTTGCGTCCTTCGACCGTCATAAAGTCTTTTGACCGGGCTGATTTTAATATTGTACCGCCTTTATTTACAATATTATTTACAGATCGTGGACCCATTTCTTTGAAATCACCTTCAATCATTCCTTGATAACCGCGATAAATGCCTAAGCAATCTATATGATGGTAGGCACATGTTCTAACAACCGCACGAATTGCGGCGTTCATTCCGGGCGAATCACCACCCGAGGTTAAGACACCAATTTTTTTTATAGATTTTAAAGAATTCGACATTTTTTATAATTAAAAGTGTAAAAATAATAAAGTGAAGGCGTTTTTTTTGTTCCTTTTTTGCAAAATAACTAATAATGCAAATTTATATCGTTTTCGTTAATAAGTTTATGTTTTATCTTTATAAGATTCAATCATCTTCGCTTTTTGGAGCAATATCTTTATTGGGAGTTGGATTGTCGTTTGATTGTTTTTTGTCGCTTTTATTTTCATTATTAAAATGAATAAAATCGGGTACCATTTGATTGTCTTGGTGTTCAGAGTTATTTTTAATTGTAATTTTCGTTGCTTTTCTTTTGAATATCTTATTTATCAGTTCGCTAAAAGTGTCAAATGTAACTTCATACGAAATACCTACGCCTTGTGTATAGCCAATTCCTTGACCTATGTAATTGATATCGTTTTCGCGGTTAAAGAGTCGTAAATTTAACGTTCCGTCTTCGTTAACGCGATATTGGGCTTCAAAATTACCAATAATTGCCGATTCTGTGACGCCACCTGTGGGCACTCCTACTTTTCCGTTTATTGTAATGCGCTCGTTTATTTTGGAGGTAATATTTACACCAACACGACCATTTATTGGATTTAATGCATTTTTTTCGGCTTGCGTATAATCAAAACCAAGCTGAAATTTTCCCGATTCATCATGAAATAAATCACCAAACAAGGCACCTGCTTTTTCATATAAACTGTTGGTTACCTGAGCTTGATTTAATCCTTCAGGACTTAAAAAACTACCTGTTGATAGTAAATAAAGTGCTTGTGTTTGTCGAATATCTTTGTCACTTAATTTAGTTTCTATTTCTGATTTTAAAACCGAAGTCACATTGGGAAAATTTATATTAAAATCGGGGTCTGGATTTGTTATTGTGCCTTTAACACCTATTATCACTTCGACGGGAATTTTGCGATTAAAAGACGGATTATCAATTAATACTGCTGGATTGGCATTGGTTGTATAAACGGCTTCTAAATTTAAAATTGCTTTTAATGGATCACCATCCCAAACAATAGAACCGTATTTTTTGACGGTAAGCTTTTTATCAATTAAGCCACCGTATTTAAAATTATAACTGCCCTCATAAATTTGATAATCACCTGTCATTTCAAATTTTCCGAGTGTGTTTATGTTCATAAATAACGTTCCAATTCCTTTTCCTTTCATACCATGACCCGAGTCGCGATCTAATATAACTTCGATTGTTGCATCTTGTGTAATATCTAAATCAAAATTTAATTGCAAACCGTTATAGTCTCGTGTCACGGCATCTAATTGTTTGTTTTTTCCATATTTTTCATTGAATGTGATAAAATGAATGTATTGGTTTTCACTGATGGTTTCACCTTGATTAATTGGTATTTTAATGTAGGTATTTTTTGCAGATTTGGCATTAACATTAATTACAAGTCCGTTTGTAGGCCCTTTAATTGTTGCTTTTCCATCTATAAATGCTTTTCCAAAATAGGCAGCATCTTCTTTATCGGAAGTATTTAGTGCAAGAAAATTTTTAGATTCAAGAACCAAATCTAGCTCCCAATTCGAAAATTGCTTGTGTTTTATAAATCCTTCAAAGTTAGCTTCGGTTTTATATTTTGAATCGATTAATTTAGTGGGTTGAACAATAAATTTAGTTTGCGTTACATCTATTATCGAATTTGGACTGACCAAGTAATCAACATTTAAATACGGAATTGTTAAGCCCGTGTCGTCCACAAATAATCGTCCATTGTAATCTATATCATTAATATTTCCATCTAAACGAGCGTTTCCTGAAACAAAACCTCGAATATTTGAAATTACGTCGCCACCTAAATTACTTAAAACACCCAAGTTAAAGCGTTGAAAATTTAGATTTAAATCGATTAGTGTTTCGTCATTAACAATTTTGAGGTTACCGTTTGCTTTAAACGATTTAAAATTCTCGTTATCGATTTCAGATTCGATTTTAAAATTCTTAAAACTTTCATCGCCTTGAATGTCCAAAATTAAATTGCCAAGTTTATTTTCGTTAACATTTAATTCATTTATTGTTAAAGCCGCCGTGGGTTGATAAATGTCGTTATCTTGCTTAATAAATACATCGCCATTTAAATTTCCTTCAAATTTAAATTTATCAATAGCAGGTGTAATTTTACTTAAATTAACGTCTGTAAAACTGAGTTGTATGTCTTTATCCTTAGTACCATTTATATTTCCTTTCAACATAATCGACTGTTGTTCATGCGTTACTAAAAATGAATCGAACGTGAAATTTGAAAATGTTTTATCAAATATTATTTTATTTGTGTCATCAGATTTTTCATTTATATACCATAAAAAATCTTTAAACATCATTTCAGATTTTTTAAAACCAACTATATTATTGTTATTTTTGTCGATAGTATGATAAAGATTAAAATTATAAAAATCCTCTCCTTTAATTCCTCCTTTAAATTCAGTACGAAATGATAAAGTATCTTTTGAAGTAATATTTATTAAAGAAAAATCTCGAATTTTATAATTTTTATTTTTTATGCTGTCAATTTGAATGTAGGCATTATAAAGTGGATTTTTATTGTCAATTTGAATCTGAACATTATCAAGTGAATTATCAAAAGCATCAATTTTAGCAGTTGTAAAGTTCAATTTAAGGTCGTTATTATCACCATTTATAGAACCAGCCAACAGTGCGTTTTTATCTAATACTATTTTTGGATTTAAAATTTCAACTACTTTATTGAAATCAGTAAAATTAAATTTTAAAAATTGTCCTTTTTTTAAATAATCAGCTTTAAAGTTGGTATATAAACTGCCCAACGAATTTTGAATCATGGTTTTTATTTGATCAAAATCGAATTTTCCCTGAACTTGACCTTTAATGTTATCAGAGGAATCTAATGATATGAGCCGCTCGTTATTCTGGTTAAAATGAGAATTTATTTTTAATGCGTTAAAAATATAAATATCTTTTGCGTTTTGATAGCTTGCATTTTTTAAATTAATTGCTCCAAAACTATTATTTATTGAAGTTCCTGAGGCGTTTATTGCTATTTCACCCTTAAAAACCGAAGTCGACTCTGATACAAAATTTAGTTTGTTAAGGTTGGCGTAGTCAATTTTGGCATTAAAATCAAAATTATTTTGAAGCTTATTAAGCGTAATAATCCCATCAAAATCCATTAATAAATTAGGATCATTTATAGTAATTGTGCCTTTAAAAAATGGTTTTTTAAATTTTCCATCAACAATAATATTTTGATACGTGTATTTATTAAATTGCACAGATTTAATAGTGCCTGAAAAATTAGTATTCAAGTATTTTTCGGTGAATCCTTTGCCCTCTACATCAATATTTAAACTTACTTTTTGGAGATCATTACGATTTAAAAATTTGCCTAAATCAAAATTATCTAATTGTATGGCGCCATTATAATTTGCATTATCAATAGTATCAAGATTAGTCATCAGTAATGTAGTAGTAACTTTTCCTAATGCCGAATTTAAAACCAAATCTGTATCAATCATTTTGGCGCTTACCTCGGCATAGCCTGCCAGTACAAAAGTACCTAATTTATTTAGTGAAGATGGTAATTTTTTTCCTAAAACAGTAGGCAGCAATGTAATTAAATTTTTATAGCTGGATTCAATTTTAGAAAATCGCCCTTTCATGTAAAAATCGCCTTTACCTTGTTTTTGAAGCAAATTTTTAAAAATAACATTTCCGATAATTTCGGTTTTGTTATTGTCAATAAGACGCATTTTTTTTAGTACTAAATTATTTAAAGTGCCCTGAATTTTAGCTGTTAAATTAAAAGTTTGATTTTTTGCTAAAGCGTCACTAAAAAAACGAATATCGTTGGTAGCAATTACAGCATTATTTGATTGTACATTGAATTGTACTTTGTTGTTAAAATCAGCAAAATCTTCTCGATTATAGCTTAAAATAATTGAACCTTTAAATTTGGAGAACTCGGTTTCAAGTATAAGCTTGTCAAGTTTCATCTTTTTTTTTGTGTAAGAAAACTTCGTTGTCAAGTTTTTTACTTTTAATCCTCGATGATCAATAAATGCTAAGTTATCAACATTAATATTTAAATCATCTCCTAACAAATTAAAATTCGTTACAACACCATTAATAGCGTAAAAATCAACTTCTTTTTTGATTTTACTATTTTCATCTAATTGAATAAAATGCGCATTATTTAAAACAATATTTTTTGCTGTCATCAAAAATGTGCTTGTTGATGGTTTGCCATCATCAAAGGCATTTAAAAATGTATCAAAATTGGTTTCAGTTTCATTTTTATAGGTAACAGTATTAAAATAAAGTTTTTCAGTTATAATCGTACTAAAAAATAATTTGGAGTCTAGTAATTTCCGAAAGTCTAAAATGGTAGTATTTATTACCTTGCAGGCAATCATTATTTGCTTGTGATGGTCTTTTATTATAATCTTTTTAAGCTTTAGTCCACCAAAAATTGTGATTTCAATTTTATCAATAGCAATATTGGTTTTGAATTTTTTATTTATAACGTCAGTATAATGTTGTGCTATTTTGGTTTGCACCATAGGAATTGTTACCAAAATTCCTGACAAAAGCAACAACAACAGTAGTGCAGCAAAAGTACGAAATAGTATTTTTTTAAAAGTTTTAATAGGTAAATGTTTTATTTTTGTCAAATATAATTCAAAAATTGTGCCTAATGCAACCAAATGATGTTTTTATTCTTGCAATCGAAAGTTCGTGCGATGATACTGCTGCCGCTGTTTTAAAAAATGATAAAGTATTGAGTAACATAGTAGCTACACAAAAAATTCATGAGCAATATGGCGGTGTAGTTCCCGAACTAGCATCAAGAGCACACCAGCAAAATATAGTTCCGGTGGTTGAAATGGCATTAAAAAAAGCAGGTATATCAAAAAAACAGTTAGCAGCGGTAGCATTTACGCAAGGACCTGGATTAATGGGCTCACTTTTAGTAGGTTCGTCTTTTGCTAAATCGATGGCGCTGGCTTTAAAAATTCCGCTTTTGGCAGTCAATCACATGCAAGCACATATTTTAGCACATTTTATTGATGAAGATGGATTTGACAAACCTACCTTTCCATTTTTGGCACTGACAATTTCGGGAGGTCACACACAAATTGTTCAGGTAAATGGCTATTTTGATATGGAAATTATAGGGCAAACTACAGATGATGCTGTGGGTGAAGCTTTTGATAAATCGGCCAAAATTTTAGGACTTCCTTACCCAGGCGGACCGCTAATAGATAAATTTGCTCAAGAAGGTAACCCTCAGGCATTTCAATTTACAAAACCAAGAGTTCCTGGATTAAATTTTAGTTTTTCTGGCTTAAAAACACAAATTTTATACTTTATTCAAAAAAATGTAGCTTTAAATTCTGATTTTGTTGCAGAAAACAAGGCAGATATTTGCGCTTCAATTCAAAATATAATTATTGAAATATTGATGGACAAACTAAAACTTGCTGTGAAACAAACGGGAATAAAACGCGTTGCAATTGGTGGCGGTGTTTCTGCCAATTCGGGAATAAGACAAACTTTAAAAAATGCTGAGACAACCTTAAATTGGCGCACATTTATTCCGAAGTTTGAATACACAACAGATAATGCTGCAATGATTGGTATAGTAGGATATAAAAAATACATAAATCTACATTTTTGCGATACAAATGCGCTTGCTAATGCCCGAATGGAATTTTAATTAACCAATTCATAAATAAAAAATGCAATTATTTTATCATCCAAATGTAACCGAAAACGATTTATATATTGTTTTAAGTAAAGAAGAAAGTAATCATATTATAAAAGTAAATCGAAAACAAGAGGGTGATCACGTTTTAATTACAAACGGAAAAGGTCATTTATTTACAACCGCAATAAGCGTAGCATCAAGTTCAAAATGTCAGGTAAAAATAACAAATTGCACCACGCAACAACCAACAAATTATCAACTGCATTTGGCCGTTGCACCAACCAAAATGAATGAACGTTTTGAATGGTTTTTAGAAAAAGCAACAGAAATTGGAGTTTATGAAATAACACCCCTTATTTGTCATCAGTCAGAGCGACGAATTATTAATAAGGAACGATTTCAAAAAATTATAGAAGCGGCAATGAAACAATCTTTACATTATTATATGCCAATTTTAAATGAACCTGTTTTATTTTCAGAATTTATTAAACAAGATTTTAATGGGCAAAAATTTATAGCTCATTGCGAATCTGCAACTGAAAAAAAATCATTTAAAAAACAAATAATTCCTGCTGAAAATATTATAATAATGATCGGTCCAGAAGGTGATTTTTCTGAAAATGAAATTAAAAATGCACTACAGAACAATTTTAAACCAGTACATTTAGGAAGCACAAGATTACGAACCGAAACCGCTGCAATTGTGGCATGTCATAGTGTTGTTTTTAGTAACGAAAAATAAATTTATTATGAAAAAAATTATACTGTTATTTTTTATAACTACTTTTTGCAGTGCGCAGGAAATAGCTTTATTAAAATATAATGGCGGAGGCGATTGGTATGCAAATCCAACGTCATTGCCGAATTTAATTAAATTTACAAATCAAAATTGTAAAACGAATATCAAACAAAAACCAGCAATCGTTGCGCCTGGCAGTCCCGATTTATTTTCATATCCTTTTGTGCACATGACTGGTCACGGTAATGTTATTTTTAATACCGCTGAACAAGAAAACCTCAAAAATTATTTAATTTCGGGAGGTTTTTTACACATCGATGATAATTATGGTATGAATGAATATGTAAGAAAACAAATAAATCAATTATTCCCTAATAACACCTTGGTCGAAATTCCAGCCAATCATCCAATTTTTCAAAAACCGTATCTTTTTACTACTGGTTTACCTAAAATTCACGAACACGATGGCAAACGTCCACAAGCTTTTGGCATTTTTGTGAACAGTCGTTTGGTTTTATTGTATACATATGAATGTGACTTGGGCGATGGTTGGGAAGACGCGGAGGTCAATAACGATCCTAAAGAAGTGCGAGAAAAGGCTTTAAAAATGGGTGCCAATATTTTATTTTATATTTTTAATCATTAATCTAATTGTGTTAAATGTTAAAATAAAGTACTAAAACCCCAATAATGTGGGAAAAAAATAATTTAATGTAAAAAAATAGTACTAAAATTTTGTTTAATTGGTTTTTTCGATATACTATTGCACCACAATTAACCAAAACCAATTTTTTATGAAAAAATTATTATTATCGATGGCAGTTGCCTCGATACTTGTGTCTTGTCAAAACGACGATACAACAAGTCAACAAACTACTACAAATGCCACAACCTCGGGAATTGCTTCCAAAAGAGCATGTGCCTCATCTGATGTGTTAGCACGTCAATTGCAAGAAGACCCAAGTTTGGCAACAAAAATGAATCAAATTGAAGCATTCACGCAAAATTACATTCAAAAACAAGAAAGTGCTACTGTTTTTAGCAGATTAGTAAATGGTAAAATTCAAATACCTGTAGTTGTAAATGTTTTATATAAAACTACAGCCGAAAACATATCACTAACTCAAATCCAATCTCAAATTGATGTTTTAAACAAAGATTTTAATGCAGCAAATACGGATTTCGCAACTTCAAACCCTTTTAATGCTGTAAAAGCCAATATTGGAATAACATTTGTATTAGATCAAGTTATTAGAAAAGCTACAACAAAAACATCTTGGGGTACAAATGATGCTATGAAAAAAGCTGCTGGTGGTGGCTTAGCAGCTATTACACCAACAACTAAATTAAATCTTTGGGTTTGTACAATTGGTGGCGGAATATTAGGTTATGCGCAATTTCCTGGAGGTGCAACTAGTACAGATGGCGTTGCAATTGACTCCCGTTATATTGGAAACACAGGTACTGCAATATATCCTTATAACTTGGGTAGAACTGCAACACATGAAGTAGGACATTGGATGAATTTACTTCATATTTGGGGCGATACAACTTGTGGAACAGATTTAGTTTCAGACACACCAACGCATGATTCATCTAACTTTGGAGTACCAACTGCAGGACACCGAAGTACTTGTTCAGGAACACCATTAGAAATGTACATGAACTACATGGATTACACCGACGATAGAGGAATGTATATGTTTTCGAATGGTCAAAAGGCACGAGTTGATGCAATTTTTGCAGCTGGCGGAGTAAGAGCATCATTTAGATTGTAAAAATTATTATACATAATAAAAAACGCTTAGTTAATCAAAACTAGGCGTTTTTTTTTAATTAAAATAGTTTATTTTTGTTCCATGATAACATCAAGAACCATTTCTAGCGGAATTTTAAAAGCTTTATTTTCTATTGCTTTACTTTTATTATCTTTATTTTTAATTTATGAGGTAAGAAATGTTATTTTTTATGTAATCCTGTCCATAATCATCTCTTTAATTGCTAATCCGATAATTTTATTTTTAAAAAACAGATTGAAATTTAAAAACACATTAGCAGTAACAACAACCTTATTTCTGTTTTTTGTTTTTTTTTTAGGGATACTATTATTGTTTATACCATTAATTAATGCACAAAGCACCCACTTATCATTATTAAATACAAAATCAGTTGAAGTAAAGTTGGTAGAAGTTTATTCAAAAATTGACATGTATTTAAAAAATCACAATTTAGAGGTGCAATCAATAACTACACCCAAAGAATTATTATCTAAAATAGATTTAAGTTTTTTGACTGATTTTTTTAATTCAACTTTAAATTTTATCGGAAATTTGGGCGTAACCATAGCAACAACACTATTTATTAGCTTCTTTTTGCTGTTGGATAAAATTAAATTTACAGAAGGATTAAAAAAAATAATTCCAATCCAACATGAAGAACGCGTCTTAAATTCAATTAATAAAATAAAACATTTATTATCCAGATATTTTATCGCCTTATTAATTCAACTCACCATCGTATTTATTTTATATCTAATCGTTTTATTGATTTTTGACATTGAAAATGCCTTTATTATTGCTTTTCTATGCGCAGTATTAAATATTATTCCGTACATCGGACCTATCATAAGTTCTTTTTTAGCTGGCATTTTGGCAATTTTAAATAATTTAGATTCTGATTTTCAAAGTGTTGCTTTACCAACAGCATTATACGTCACAATAGGTTTTTTTATTGTTCAATTGATTGATAATAATGTTTCATCACCATTAATTTTTTCAAAAAGTGTCGATTCACATCCATTAGAAATTTTTCTAGTTATTTTAATCATTGGAACGCTTTTCGGAATTACAGGAATGATAATTGCCATTCCGCTCTATACCATCATAAAAGTTATTTTGAAAGAGTTTTATCCAGAAAATAGTATTGTAAAAGCTTTAACAGAAAACATTTAAAATATAATTAATGGATTTTAATCAACTTTTAAAAGATGATATTCAATGTTTTATAAAAGCAAATGCCTTAACCGACTTAGCGAAACTTGCATTAAAAAAAAATCTATTTCCAGACGTAGATTATAAGTTGATATTGAATCAAATTGAATCGCGACAAAAATCAAAAACTAAATTACCGACTTGGTTTTTAACTGAAAATATTATTTATGGTTCAAAAGTTGCGATTGAACAAACATCGTCCGAAATAACAGCAAAATATAAATCAGAAATTATTTCTGGAGATGCATTAATTGACTTGACAGGTGGCTTTGGAATTGATGATTTTTATTTCTCGAAATCATTTAAAAAAATTGTTCACTGCGAATTAAATGCAACGTTATCGAAAATAGTTGCTCATAACTTTACAAAATTAAATGTAAAAAATGTATCATGCATATATGGTGATAGTTACGAAACTTTAAAGCATTTAAATCAGAAATTTGATTGGATTTTTATCGATCCATCGCGACGTAATGACACAAAAGAAAAAGTGTTTTTACTCAACGATTGTAGCCCGAACGTGCCCGTTTTAATTAATAATTACCTAAAATTTTCAAATAATATTTTAATAAAAACAGCACCTATTTTAGACTTAAAAGCGGGTTTAAATGAGTTAAAAAATGTAAAAAAAATTCACATCATCGCTGTCGATAACGACGTTAAAGAATTGCTTTGGGAAATTGAAAAAGAATATAGTGGCGAAGTAAAAATAAGTACCAAAAATTTTACAAAAACAAATGTAGAATCTTTTGATTTTAATTTAAATAGTGTATCAAATTCTAATTATTCGCTTCCAAACAAGTACCTTTATGAACCTAATAATTGCATTATGAAATCGGGAGGTTTTGATGAAGTTAGTAGCCAATTTGGATTATATAAATTACATAAAAATTCGCATTTATATACTAGTAACGAGTTAAAAGCTTTTCCAGGTCGAATATTTGAAATTGATAAAGTAATCTCGTATTCAAAAAATGAAATGAAAACGAACTTGGCAAACACCAAAAAAAATATTACTATACGCAATTTTTCAGATAGTGTTGAAAGCATTAGAAGAAAATGGAACATTAAAGAAGGTGGAGCTGAATATTGTTTTTTCACTATTGACAAAAATGACAAAAAAATTGTTTTAATTTGCAAAAAAATATAATTTTAAAATTGAAATAATATTGAGCGAATTCATTTTTTAAGGCACTTTGGCACCTAATTAAAGATTTGCTCACAAAACAAGTGCTAACATGAATATACTTATGAAACTTAAATTAATACTTTTTTGCCTATTGTCGTATGGATTTTTAAATGCTCAGAATTGTGATTACAGCAGTAATGTAAATGATTCTATTGGATCATATCGCAGTACAAAGGATTATTTAATGAGTGAAAAAAATTTCGGATCAAAAAAAAAATATTTATACTTCTCATTATCAAATGAAAATGGACTACCAATATTATATACCCAATTTATTGAAAAAAGTAATGATTTTATAAAAGTATCGTGTTTTGATAAAAATTCTAAACTATACATACAGCTCGAAAATGGCAAAATAATCACACTATTGCACACTAATGAAATAAACTGCGGTACAACAATTAAAGATCTAAATGGAATAAAAACGAGGGTAAATACAGGCTATTTTGTGTTTTTAAAAGGTTCGTTTGAAGATCTACAAAAAGCCCCAATTACTTTAATGCGCTTTAAAATCGGTCCCGACACAACAGATTATATAATTAAAACGGAATTTAAGTCTGAAGAAAATTCATTAATTTATAAGCCGTCAACGTATTTTATAAACTATTTAAGATGTGTAGAATAATTAATTACACTGCCATTTAAAATTTGCATTTTTTTCGTTCAAGCCCTCACGTAAGTTATAATGCCACCATTCAGAGTCAAAAGCCTCGAAACCGTTAGAAAGCATGATATTTTTTAAAAAAATACGATTGTTTTTCACATTATCTGGCATCTTTTGATAATTGTGACTTGCTTCTATTCCAAAAAAGTCAAAGGGAGTGCCCATATCAAAATCGGCTCCACTGGCATCGACTAAAGTCATATCAATCGCACAACCTTTGTTATGAATTGAACCTTTTGCAGGATTGGCAACATAATTTGGATTGGATACCAACCGCCACATTTTTTTTTGAACATCTAAAGGACGATAACAATCAAAAAGTTTAATTTTTACTCCTTGCTGCGACAAAATTTTACTAATTTTGAGCAACTTCACAACGGTTTTGTATCTTAAATAACAGCTTGCGCATTCGTACACTTTTGTTTTCAAAAAATTACTTGTAGTAGCGTATTTCATATCTAATACGAAAGTGGCATCAAAATCTTTTATATCAACAAAAACGGTATCATTGATGGCTACTACTTTTTGATTAATTGATAAAGACTTTGACAACAGTTGCCCATTACAAGTTGATATAAATAAAAATACAAGTATCCGTAAAATTATTTTCATGATTTGGTTACAATTAAATTAAAAAATACTGTTTTTGTACTGTTCGTTTAAAAGTACAAAAGTAGTATATTATTGATTGTGAGAACATTTAAAATGGAATCAAAAAAACTTAAAAAAAAAATTGACTTTTAGTTGTAAAATATAGATTGAAAGCTTATATTTGCAACCGCTTAAAACAGTACGTTCATTTAAGTTTGGAGAGTTGCCTGAGAGGCCGAAAGGACATGTTTGCTAAACATGCGTATGGGTAACTGTACCAAGGGTTCGAATCCCTTACTCTCCGCCAAAATACTTTTTTTATACTAAATTACATTTTTTTAGATTTACAAATTTCGGGGTGTAGCGTAGCTCGGTTATCGCGCCTGCTTTGGGAGCAGGAGGTCGCAGGTTCGAATCCTGCCACCCCGACAAAAGGTGCATCGTGCTATTAATTTTAAATGATGTATTGTAATGTATTTATGGACGCATAGCTCAGCTGGATAGAGCACCTGCCTTCTAAGCAGGCGGTCGAAGGTTCGAATCCTTCTGCGTTCACTAACAAACCCACTGAATTCAGTGGGTTTTTTAGTTATGTAAAATTATATTTTATATATTTACACCACATTTTATTACATTTTAGCACAATTTTACGACTTTTTTACGACTATGAAAATTCAAATTGTGCTGTTAAAATCGAAACAAACTGCTGCACAAGGTCATCCGCTTATTATTGAAATTACGCATAAAGGAAATCGTAAAACCACTGCTTATGGAAAATTACATAAGTAAAAAGAGTAATTCATGGTACATTTTAGATCATTTTACTTTCTATAGTACATAACAGTAGATCAATTATGAATAGAAATATAATTTTGTAAAACGTGTTATATCAATCACATAAGTAAGTCATTCAAATTTAAACAAAAAAAGCCCGATACTATATCGAGCTCGTTATTATCAAGATTAACTGTAAGTTGATCTAAACTTTTGGTTCAGTCAATATCTCAAATGGTTTTAAAAATTAAAATCTATATCGCAATCCAAGTCCAATGTCGGACCCAAAATTATTGCTCCGATAGCCATTTGAATTGGCATATAACTCTGGTCTAAAATCTAATGATATTTGTAACGGAATATCAAAATTATATTCAATACCAATATCACCCGCTGCAAAGAAAAAAGTACCGTTGTCTTTATTACTATTTTTATTGTAGCTCCAACTGCCCAGTCCACCGCCAACACCTGCATACCAATTAAAATTTTTTTCTATAGGCATTACCCACTGGTATAAACCTGCAATTTTAAATGCGTTTATATCATTGCTATTTCTAAATCCTAAATCAACCTCTAATCGATTATCCGAAGTTAACTTTCGTTGAAAAGAAATTTCTCCACCAAATCCATCGTTTGATCCTAAGCGCAATCCCAGAGCATTTTTTGAAATATTTTGAGAAGTTCCTGTAAAAGCGATGCCAAAAAGCATTAATCCAAAAATAAACTGTTTTTTCATTTGTACTATATTAAGTTAATTTGCAAATTAACGATAATTGCTCGAAACTATTGTTACACATTTTTCTATTTTTATTGTAAAATTAATTTGTCATCAAGGTATCTAAAAATTCTTTTTGATTTTGACTTCCAGACGAAGGAATGGGCAATGTAAGCCCGGGAATACTGCTTAGTATATAATTAATATCGGTAGTAGCATAAACCATTCCTTTGTTTTTGGCATAATATTGAGTAGATACTACAACATCTTGAGGTTGTAGCAAAGTAGCTGTTAATCCTATACCTGGCAACGTATATGTGATTTTTAAATTCAAAACTACCTTTGTTTTTTTTATATCGGTGTATGATTTATTAGTTGTCGTTGTAAAACTTGCTACACTTCCGTCAAAGTACGAATTTAAGGTATATGCAAAGGTTAGCGGATATCCTTGAATTGTTTGTTGAAATGTTCCCGAACTTGTGCCTATTACCTCATTTTGTATGCCATTTTCTTTAAAAAAAGTAAAATCTGCCACAGAAAATACAATTGGCGATGGCAAACCCGTACTGATTGCAATACTTCCTGATAATTTTAGTGAACTGCCCTTTATCCGAACTCCATTATTTCGTAAAATTGCTGTATAAAAACCATTCGGTGCAAACTTAGTTTTCATTTTTTTAAAGATAATGCCATCAATTAAGGTATCTCCTTTTACATATAACGAATCTCTTAAAAAGTTAGGTAATTGTGTTTGCACTTTGTAGGTCCACCAATTTCCATTGGCTATCGGAAAAAATGTTGTTGGTATTGTACTACCATCGTCGGCAATAACGTCAATGTTATTACTGCACGACGTTAAAAAAAGTACTGCCAAAACACCAAGTAAAAAAAAAATGTTTTTCATAATAATGATTTTATCACCACAAACTTACTACAAAAAATTAAATAAATACAAATTCATTAAAAAGAGTACTCGAATCAAAAAATTTGCATTTCTATTAATTCGTCTAACTCGTCATAAAGTTCGTCAGTATTAAAACAATGCTCTTCATATTTAAATAATTTCCACTCTTTATTTTTGTACTCAAGTGCGGTTAAATTCTCAATCCAATCACCTGAATTTAAATAAATGGTAGTACCTTTTTTGGTACTAATTTTTTCGATTTTTGGTTCGTGAATATGGCCGCAAATTACATAATCGTATTTTTTTTCTATAGCAATTTCTGTTGCTGTTGTTTCAAAATTTGAGATAAATTGTACCGCTTTTTTTACACTTGCCTTTATTTTTTTTGAAAAAGAATACGGCTCCTTGTTCAGCTTTTTTAAAATCCAATTTACAAATCTATTTGTTAAAATTAAATAATCATAGCCCAAACCACCCAACTTGGCAATCCATTTTGAATGTTGCACCGAGGCGTCAAACACATCTCCATGAAAAACCCATGCTTTTTTACCATCAAGTTCTAATACCAACTTATCAATTAACGAAAAATTACCTAAATATAAATCAGTAAATTTTCTAAGCATTTCATCATGATTACCAGTTAAATAATAAACTTTAGTTCCCTTTGAAGCAAAATCGATAATTTTTTTAACAACTTTAAGGTGCGATTTCGGAAAATATGATTTTCTAAATTGCCATATATCAATAATATCACCATTTAAAATTAAAATTTTAGGTTTAATACTGTTCAAGTAGGTTAATAATTCAGTAGCGTGAGCACCATAAGTTCCTAAATGAAGATCCGATAAGACCACAACTTCGAGTTTTCTTTTTTTCACAACATATTAATTTTGAACAAAATAACAATATTAATGTAATCTTACCGTGATAAAAAAGTTAACTTTTAGTATACTTGTATCTGTTAAAAATACCGATTACAAAAAACGTAAAGTTAGGATATCGTTTTTTAGCAAAAAAAAACTACATTTGTTAACATACTTTTTAAATTACGATGGCAGGAAATAGCTTTGGCACACTTTTTAAATTAACAACATTTGGCGAATCGCATGGTGCTGCTTTGGGCGGAATAATTGACGGTTGTCCCCCTGGAATTGAATTAAATTTTGATGCAATTCAATTAGAAATGCAGCGTCGAAAACCAGGGCAATCTACTATTGTAACCCAACGAAAGGAAGAAGACGAAGTTCAATTTTTATCCGGAATTTTTGAAGGAAAAACAACGGGAACTCCAATTGGCTTTATAATTCCAAATACCAACCAAAAATCAGATGATTATTCGCATATAAAAAACAATTACCGTCCAAGCCATGCTGATTTTGTGTATGAAAAAAAATATGGCATTCGCGATTACCGTGGTGGCGGACGCAGCTCGGCACGAGAAACAGCGAGCCGCGTTGTAGCAGGAGCAATTGCAAAACAGTTGTTAAAAAACATAACCATACAAGCCTACGTTTCGTCGGTTGGAGTACTATCATTACAAAAACCGTATCAAGACATCGATCTTTCGTTAATCGAAACGAATGCGGTACGCTGCCCCGATGCAGCAACAGCAACAACAATGGAAAATTATATTAAAGAAATTAAAAAAAATGGAGATACCGTTGGAGGTACTATTTCATGTGTCATAAAAAATGTACCTGTTGGTTTGGGCGAACCCATTTTTGATAAACTTCATGCCGAACTTGGCAAAGCAATGCTGTCTATAAATGCAGTTAAAGGGTTTGAATTTGGCAGCGGCTTTGAAGGTGCAAAAATGAAAGGAAGCGAGCATAACGACCTTTATAATAACGACGGATCTACAAAAACCAACTTTTCTGGTGGCATACAAGGAGGCATTTCGAATGGAATGGATATTTACTTTAAAGTAGCCTTTAAGCCCGTTGCCACTCTAATTCAAAAACAAGAATCGCTTAATAACAAAGGCGAAATTACCCAAATGATAGGTAAAGGCCGACATGACCCATGTGTAGTGCCAAGAGCCGTGCCGATAGTTGAGGCAATGACCGCTT
This sequence comes from Flavobacterium sp., assembly GCA_043772535.1. Taxonomy (GTDB): domain Bacteria; phylum Bacteroidota; class Bacteroidia; order Flavobacteriales; family Flavobacteriaceae; genus Flavobacterium. The sequence goes on from JAYVGC010000045.1 coordinate 30,595, forward strand.
TAGTACTAGCCGATTTTTATTTACTAAACAAAATATATCTATAACCA